>CANGWC010000005.1 GCA_947457515.1 Silvanigrellaceae bacterium | reverse complement strand
TAGCTGTAATTATAAGAATATTAGATATAATTATTTTATTTTAAATAAAAATTATTGATTTTGGGTGCGGAATGTCGGTTTTATACTGTTGCTTTAAGACCTGGCCATCCTCGTGCTTGGCCACTGATTCATGCTCTCAATGTTCAAAGTCTTTTAAGAGCTAGCTTTGGTGCTTATTGCACAGAAGAGGATGTGGCTCAAGCCATTGAAGCTCTCAAACAAAGTGTTAATGATTTAAGAGCTTTGATGTGATTATTGACAATCAATATCTGTATTGGGAGTGGTAGCTTTAAATCTAGCTGAAAGAATATCTAGGTTCTTTAAAACTTTTTCGAATACTGTCGTATCATGCCATGTCGCTTTAAATTTCTTCCAAAAATCATCTTTGAGTCTAATTTCCATTTCCTCTTTAGAGATTTCTGGAGCCATCAGAAATAGCTTCATGTTCTGTTCCCTAATCAACTGGTAAATAACATTTTGATAAGGTTGAAGAGAAAGAAGAAGCGGTAGAATGAGCAAAAAGAGAGGGCCCTGAACCATTCCAACATATTCATAATGTACTGCTTCTTTAGGAGTTAGTGCTTGTAAAAAAATAGAACCTATAAGTATCAAAAATCCAGCTTGAGTTATCTGTAAGAGAGTTTTTTCTGTAGCAAGCCGATCCTTAGCTTGTGTAAGATCAATATATACTTCTTCTATTTGATCTTTAGTAAATGCTTTGTCATGGTATGGTTTAAATTCTAATGAGTTCGAACTCTTTGTCACAAAACAATAGGCATTGCTGTCACTTGTTGGTCTAAATGCAAATGGCTCTACATCTTGTGGCGTAGCCCAAGCGATAATAGGCAATATGGTTAATAATGTTTTAAGTTTCATTGTTTTCTACCTTCTTTACATTGAATTTCATTCACACATCCCTCAAAAAAGAACAATAATCGTTTCAAAATAACTGATATTAACAATGTGTTAAAGATTTAGACTGTATCGCAAAAAATTAATCTTCCATACAAAAATTCTATAACTTTGTACTCTCTAAAACCCACGAATATCAATTGCTAAAACGTTTTCTTGTATCTGGAATTTCTTCTTTTAATCGGTACAGAATCAGATCGAGATTTCCCATTAATTGATAGGACTTGAAAGTTTTAACCCAGGATAAACTCTCATTAGGATTTAAAAACCTACAAAATGCGTATTCTTTATCTAATTGATTTAATAGAAAAGATCCCGCTAATAAAGCAACACTGAGACAATTAATTTCCCCTAAATCAATGATTTGATTATTATTCATCAATTTCATAACTATTTCATGCATATTCAACGCACTAATAGCTGCAATAAACATAACCAGAGAATAGGGATTTCCCTTTCCTACGATCGAATCATAGACTTCTTTAATTTGCTTTCGACTCAATGCTTCCAAGTGATAGGGAATCAGTTCTTGGGTATTCTGGTCCATGACCATCAGAAAATAACTGGCCTTCTGAGGAGCTATCATCTCGGTGAGATCAAATCCTAAGACTCTTATGTTTTGGGATCTATTGTAAGCTGGCACGAGAGCAAAAGGTTTATACTGATTGTATCCAGCCAAAACCATTACAGGAAGAGATAATATTATAATGAGAATTTTAAATAGCATTTTAGTCTTTTGTTGAATTTTTTTATATAAAACAAAAGGATTTTTTAAAAGAACTTTTTTCAGTCTAAAAAATGCCTAATTTCTTAAGGAGCCCTTTTTCCTCTGATATTAGCCATGAATCTTCATAATCATCTCCGCCAAATTTTGAAATCGAGATATCTTTAATTTTGATATAATTTTCTTTTAAAGATTCTACCTCTTCTTCAGTAAAATGACCGCTGTGAATCATTTGATACAAAAATTCAACTTGTACAAGAAGGTATATGTGTATGAAACTTTTCGATTTAGCCATTTTGTTAAGGTAACCAATAACAGACATGACATCTTTGGATTTTAATGATTTTAAAAGTATTACCTGTCCTTCTTGATATAACTCTACGCTTTGATCTTGACTCCCTACCTCTGCTTTAGACAGCATTGATTGAATCGTTTTACACGCAGTCTGTATTACAAATTTTCCTTTTAACGCACCTTCTAAATTATCAGTAGCTAGAAATTCTATTATCCTGGCAACTGCATCTTTAAAAGATCTTGTGCGTGTTTTAGATTCAAATCTTTCTTGAATCATTCCGAAAGTGCTACTGCTTCTAATGATTTCAGCTATTTCCTTAACTTGCTCTGATAAGGGGGCTGCATTGATCGTACTCCAAACGATCATACATAATATTGCTAATAATGCTTTGAATTTCATTTATATATCTTCCAGAAAAATACAATATTTATTTTGAATACAATTTGTTAATTTAAAAAATTAAATAATAACAAATTATTAAGACAAAAACCCTTTGCTCTCTCAACTTATAAAATAATGACCTCATCATTACAATTTAATTCATGCAATACGACGTTATCCAGCGTTTAATAAAATTTAGCTATAAGCAAAGGAATCAAAGATATAAGCTGTCCATCTTTTAAACTTATATCAAGGACTTTATTGCTTTTAAACCGATAAGATAAGCATACGATGTGGTATATCCAAAATATGATTAACGAACTTTATCAAGAAGTCTTATTAGACCACTATAAAAAACCAAGATTTAAAACTATTCCAGAGGGTTATACCTTATGTCAAGAAGGCGAGAATCCTTCTTGCGGTGACTTTATTCAACTCTACTGCACCATCTCTAAGAACGACCGTCTACAATGTCATTTTCAAGGTCATGGTTGTAGCGTAAGTCAGGCAAGTGCAAGTATTCTTTGCCAAACTCTTCATAATAAACCTAAAGACGAATGCTTAGATCTTCTCATAAAAGCTCAGGCTCTGATTAAAAATGGATCCGATGAAGAAGATTCTGATATCGCTGCTCTGAGTGGAGTCAGACAGTTTCCTATTAGAATTAAATGCGCCATACTCCCTTGGAAAACATTAGAGTTATGTCTCTCTCAATCTTCTAAAGATTCTTCTCAATCTTTCTCCCATAAACCTCATTTGAAAGTCGTAATCTCATGAATACATCTCAAAAAATTCAACCCATATTATCTTTAAAAGATCTCTCTGTTTCTATTCATGAAAAACAAGTTCTTAACTCTGTTTTCTTGGATGTTTTCCCTTCAGAAATTCATGTGATTATGGGTCCCAATGGAGGAGGTAAATCTTCCTTAAGTCAAACGATCATGGGAAATCCTGATTATAAAGTCACAAAGGGATCTATTGAATTCTTAGGAGATGATATTAAGGAAACTCCAACGCATGAAAGATCTTTAAAAGGATTATTCCTTGGGTTCCAATACCCTGTAGCCATTCCTGGTCTTAAAATATCCGAATTCTTGAAAAATCTTTATGAACTTCATACGGGCACTTCTTTAGGTGTTGTGGAATTTAGAAAACTCATTAAAGCAGATATGGAATTTCTTAATCTGTCTCCTTCCATCTTAAAACGCTACCTTAATGATGGTTTTTCGGGAGGAGAAATGAAACGCTTAGAAATGCTTCAGCTTCTCTTAATTAAACCTAAGCTTGCTATCCTAGATGAATTGGATTCTGGATTAGATATTGATGGACAAAGACTTGTTAAAGATCTGATCTTGAAACTTCAAAAATCTTCTCACACAACGTTTTTTATTATTAGCCATTACCAAGCATTTATAGAATCTTTAGAACCTAATTCTATTCATGTGCTTTTAAATGGTAATTTCCCTCATTCTGGCGGCATGGATATTTTATCCACTGTCCAAGAAAAAGGTTATGATTTCCTCAAAAAATCTTCTCAATCATTGAGTCAGGATAACGTATGAATAATACCCTTAAAGAAACAGAAGTTCTAAATACTTCAGATCATTATCAACCAGGATTTCATGTTGCTGAAAATTATGTTTTTAAATCTAATAAAGGTTTAAATGAAGAGATTGTCAGAAAAATATCTGAATTCAAAAGTGAACCTGAATGGATGCTGAATATTCGTTTAGAAGCTTTAAAATACTTCTATGAAAAACCTATGCCTACCTGGGGTAACACAGAGCTTCTTAATTCCATTGATTTTTCTAATATTCATTATTTTGTTAGATCTACAGATAAAGTTGAAAACAGTTGGTCTGATGTTCCAGAAGAAATTAAAGACACTTTTGAAAAATTAGGGATCCCTGAAGCTGAAAGAAAGTTCTTAGCAGGAGTATCAGCACAATTTGAGTCTGAAGTTGTCTACCATAGTTTGCATAAAGAATTAGAGGAACAAGGTGTTCTTTTCTTTGATATGGATACCGGGCTTAAAATGTATCCAGAGATCATTCAAAAGTATTTTGCTACCGTCATTCCTGCTTATGATAATAAGTTTGCCGCATTAAATACTGCTGTTTGGTCTGGTGGAAGTTTCATTTACGTACCTAAAGGCGTTTCTGTTTCCATACCGTTACAAGCTTATTTTAGGATTAACACAGAAAACATGGGTCAATTTGAAAGAACTCTTATCATTGCTGATGAAGGTTCTTCTGTTCACTACATTGAAGGCTGTACCGCTCCTGTTTACAGAAGTGATTCTCTTCACTCAGCTGTTGTAGAACTCATTGCTCTTAAAGGATCTAAAATACGTTATACCACCATCCAAAACTGGTCTAAAAATATTTATAATCTTGTGACCAAAAGAGCTCATGCTTTTGATGATTCCCTAGTGGAATGGATCGATGGAAATCTAGGTTCTAAAATCACCATGAAATACCCAGCTATTCATCTTAAAGGACCCGGTGCGCGGGGTGAAATTCTTTCTGTTGCTATTGCAGGAGAAGGCATGCATCAAGATGCCGGAGCTAAAGTTATTCATGAAGCATCTCATACAACCAGTGTGATCACCGCAAAATCTATTTCTAAAGATGGCGGAATCACAACATACAGAGGTTTAGTTAAAGTCAATCCCGGACTGGATCATTGTAAGAACTTTGTTCGTTGTGATGCTCTTTTGATGGATGATATTTCTCGATCAGAAACTCTTCCTATGATGGAAGTTGATTCTTATGACGCTGTAGATGTTGGTCATGAGGCCAGTGTCAGCAAAGTTAATTCTCAACAAATACAATATCTCATGTCGAGAGGTTTCTCTGAAAGCCAAGCTATTCTCATGATCGTGAACGGCTTTATGGAAGAATTTATTCGAGAACTTCCTATGGAATATGCTATTGAACTTAACCGTCTCATTGCTTTAGAAATGACCTCATGATCACCTGTACCTTTAAAGATAATTCTTACACCACATCAGATCCTCTATTAAATTCCTGCATTTCTCAAAAAGAAAATGGTTTTCATATAGAGATACCTTCTCAAGATAAAATTTCTCTTTTGATAGATTTTGATTCTTCAGAATCTGATCTGCATATTCACATCCCCAGTCACTGTAATGCATCTCTAACTTTAAAAGAAAGTAACGTAACTCAAGATCATAACATAACTTTTTATGGGAAAGCCCATTCTCATATTAACTGCTTATGGTTACTGAGAACTGCTCCCGAATCTTCTATTACGTTAAATAGAAATATTGAACTTTATGAAAGTGCTTTCTTTGAAGATTTCTTTTTGATTGATCCTCAAGGAAAACTAGAAGTGAAATCCAATGTTCATCTTCTAGAACCCAAAGCATCTTGTACTTCTTTAGGTTCAGCTTTTGTACCTTCATTGTGTCAATTTATCTTTGAACCTATCCAATATCATGAAGCTCAAAAAACCTCTTCATACCTCTCCTTTCATTCTGTCATAGAGGATTTAGGTCGAAGTCAATTCCAAGGACTTATTCATATAGATAAAGCATATAATGATTGTTCCGGTGAACAGCAAAACAAAAACCTTCTCATGGGCAAAAGAGCTAGGGCTCTTTCTTCACCTAGATTAGACATTGTTCCTAGCCAAGTGATGTGTCGTCATGGAAGTGCGACTTCTTCCCTAGATCCTTTAAAAGTCTATTATCTAGAAAGCAGAGGATTCCCTACACCTAAAGCGAAAGATATCCTTAAAGATGCGTTTTTCTGGGAACCTTTCTCTGGTCTTCCAGAAGACATATTAGATCAAGCCCATAGCTTCTACACCTCATGAAAAAACTCTGTGCCTATACACCTGAGGATGGGATTCAAACGCTTCCCCTCATGGGACTCTCTCTTTGCATTGTTTATGACAAAAATCTTAAGCCTTATGTCTTTGAAAATAGATGCAGTCATAAAGATAGGCCTTTAGACAAAAGCGAATGGAATAAAGATACTTTACAACTGATCTGTCCTTTTCATAAAGCTATATTCTCTTTAGAAAATGAAGGTAAATGCATTTCTGGCCCTACTGAAGCCCCATTAGTATTCTTTCCTTCTGAGGTGATTGAAGGGTTTATTTACATTCAGCTTTAGGTATTTCTGATCATGTGTTTTTTAATAAAAGCAATAAGATCTTGTTTAGACCAGCTATTATCTACAACATTCAATACGACTTCTTCAAGATATATTTTTTGAGTTTTGAGATTTGTTTTATCGAGATTTGGATCGAGTTTATAGTTATGAATACTTAAAAAATATAAACAGCTAACAACGCTGACTCGCTTATTTCCATCTATGAAAGGGTGATTTTTAACAAGATGATAAAGATAAGCCCCCGCTTGAGCTTCTAAAGTCTTATGTAATAATTCATTATCAAATCCAGCTTTAGGTTGAGCAATGGCTGAAATGAGCAATCCTTTATCACGAATGCCCTTTTTTCCTCCATACCGATTAATTTGATCGGTATGGATAGCAATTACATCTTCTAAAGAAAGAAAATAAGAACTTAGGTCTTTGCTCATTTCGCTAATTTACTCAGTGTTTTGGAAAAATTTTTATTAATTTCTTCTAATGCATCTTTTAAATCTATTCGAGAATTTTCTGTAACCTTAATAGGCTTAATTTCTAAAGATTCACCATCTAAAGTTTTAATTTCAAGCTGAGTATTTTCATTTATTTTCAAAAGATCTAATACTGGTTTATCTATGACCAAAGCTAAGCTATTACCATGACGTACTAATTTTTTAATCATATATTGCCCTCAATTTTAGTATATACATTATAGCAACATTGTATATATTGATTTTAATGAATTCTCATTTAAGTACCAAGTGCACTGATAATTTATGCCTTCAGAGAACTATTCCTACTTAAATGAGCTTTTTTATCTAAAAATATCATTATATTGTGTCAACAAAGAAGATCCTGAATTATTTTTAGTTGATAAGCAGTACTGTTATAAGTACTGCTTATTGAAATGAAAGGCGCCCCATGGAAAGAATCAATTCAAATGATTTTAGAGCAAATTTACAAGAATGGATGGAGGCTGCTCGAAATAATCCTATAAAAGTTACTCGCAAAAGCGGAGAGGCCTTTGTTCTTGTAAACGCAGAAATATTTGAAAAAATGCAGATTGATCTTGCTAGACTTGATGGACTCACAACAAGTCTTATTCAGGTTGCACAGGGTCAAGTCATTCCATTAACGGATGAGCTAACATCCAGTATATTTGAGCGAGCAAAAACTCGAGCCGTTGCTACAAAAAAATCTAAAAAAGAGACATCCTAAAAATCTTATACACTCTTTTCCCACTGGTTCAGCTCACTTTACTTGAGAATATTTGTTTTGAAGACTAAATCATCTAGTATACAATACATTGTAATTATTAAAATTTACTTATAAATATGGTTATGCACTCAAAAAACGGATGATTTAAGCCGATAAGCTTGATAGACTGTATCCTGAGGTAAAAATGCTTTCTCAAACATTAATATCAACTGAAATTCTCCAAGAAAAAGTATCCCGAAATGAGCTTGGATATGCTTTAGCAGATATTATAAATGGTATTCGAAAAGAATGGGACTTATCCATTAGAGAAATAGCTGCGATTCTGAGTCTTCCTCAAGGTACCGTTAAAGGCTGGTTAAAAGAAAATGGTCATGTGGGGTTAGATTCCGTTTTAGATCACAATACACAGGCTATTATTGATTTTATTGATATCTATAATATGATCGCCTCTTTCATCGTAAAAACATCAGATCAAATTCTATGGTTCAAAACCCCATCTCAAAATTTTCAAGGGTTATCCCCTATGATGTTAATTTGTGAGACACCTCATAATCTTACCTTAGTCCGCTCCCTTATTAAAAACATGCTAAATCCATGAATGTTTTTAGGACGTGTCGAATTGCTACATATGCTCCAGCTCTTAAGTTTGTGAAAAGAACTCAAAATATCTCATCTCTCATAAGGCTATTAAGCACATCTGAAATGATAGATGAAGTCTTTCATCGTCCTTTACCCATCTCAAAAACCCATGAATCCCGATTTGCACCAGAAGGATTTTCCAAGAATGTCTTATATTCTTCCGATCAAAAAGAAACGACTCTCTTTGAGTATGGCTATCATCTTTTGAAAAATTCTAGCCTTTTGAATATTGGAGTTTATGCGAATATTTATTCGCTCAATCTTCTAAAAAGATTTTCTTTTTTAGATGTTAGTCAGTTACCTTATGCTTCTGATATTCTCAGCAAATCTTCTTATTTAAAAGCTCACACTTGGATTCAAGCTCAAGATTTAAATTCCCTTAATGTGATCCAGTACCCTAATGTGCATAATCCAGATCCCGGAGGATTAAACTTTGCTATTTTTGATCAATCTCTGATTCAGAGATCTGCAATGTTACCGGAAACTTTAGTTCTGACTCCTAAAGAGGATCATAAGATCTTAGTGCAGAGTCAAAATAAAGCTTTGAAAGTGATCTCTCCTTTAATGTTTTAATGGAAGAAAGATGCAATCCATAACATTTAAAATCTATAACCCAACTCAAAACCAATTAAAACAGCATCAGTAGGATAGGTAAAACCCAAATAATTAATGCCTAAAAAAAGATTTTTATATACTATCCAGCGATTCCCCATATGAAACCCAAAGGCACCACCATAAACTTCAGGATAATAGATAATATCCCGCATAGAACGATAGCCCTGATATGGAGGAGCATAATAACCTCCTAATTCTATATCTATGTAAAAAGTTCCCTTAAAAGGATAGATAGTTAATAAAGTTAATAAACTAGGAATATAACCAGAACCTCCCCAAATCATAATTGATTCTGTATATCTTAAACCTAAATTAATATTGGGATGAAAATAACCAGCAACAGAGCATCCTGCATGATAAAATAAAACAGCCGTTCCAATAGTACAAGAAAGTTCTCCCAAGCTCCGAGGTTTTTTTGGTTCTTCAGTATCTGCTTTTAAGGTTACAAAAGAGTTAAGGATTATTATCAGATATAAAAATTTTTTCATATTTTGGCTTTCAATCTATTATTACCCAAATCATCGAATAAGATCTGTGAATTAATGGCTTACTTAATCCCTAAAAATATATATTTACCAGAAAGATTTCACTGATTCTTAATTCTTAAGCGATAATTCAGTTTATTAGAAAAGTACCTTTAAAATCTATAGCCCAACTCAAAACCAATTAAAGCAGCATTAATAGGATAGGTAAAACCTAAATAGTTAATACCTAAAACAAGATTTTCAAATATTACCCACCGATTCCCCATATGGAACCCTAAGGCACTCCCCCACACTTCAGAATGCTTTTTACCAAGATAAGAGTGAGTCGATAAATGGATCCTATCCTGATATGAATGTTGATAATAAGCTCCTAATTCAACATCTATGTAAAAAGATCCTTTAAAAGGATAAACACTAAATACACCTAGGAAACTTTCAGCAACGGGTGGACCTGATTTTGTATATCTTAAGCCTAAATTAATATTGGGATAAAGATAACCAGCTATCGTGCATCCTGCATTATTGACTATAACAGCCGTTCCAATAGTACATAAAAATTCTCCCAAACTCTGAGGTTCTTTTGGTTCTTCAGTACCTGCCTTTAAGGTAACAAAAAGATTTAGAGTTATTATCAGATATAAAATTTTTTTCATATTTTGCCTTCCAATCTGTTATTAGAATAAGTTTTCTTAAAATCTATATCCCACCTCAAGACCTAATGACAAAAGAGACACCATATAGCTTGAGATCAAGCCAAAAGTTCCTCCAATATAATTTATCCCTAATACAAAACCATTACTAAATTTCCAACGATTCCCCATACGAAATGCATAGGCAAGATCCCATTTGTAAATGTAAACTTCTGATGAACTGTAGTCAGGATTATCATATGGAGAATCGTGTCCGCCTAAACCCAACTCTAGATAATAGCTCCCTGACATGGGGTAGAAACTAGTCGTTGCAAGTACTATTTGACCTGGTGGTCTTGGCAATAAATAACTATATTCATAACGTAACCCCAAAGTCATCTTAGGATTTAAGTAAATCGCTAGTTGGCATCCTGGTGTAAAACCAAAAATAAACATCCATGTGCCAAGTCCACATGCGATCTCTGCAGTACTTTTGATCTCTTGTGGTTTTTTGCCTTTATCTTTACCTAAAGCAACAGTGACAATACTCAAACTCAATAAAAAATAGATAAATTTTTTCATCCTGTAATATTACAAGATTTTTCAAAAACTTTATTTATAATGAAAAAATTTCTTTTATTTCTAAAATTATCTTTAAAAAGTATTGTATATAGGAAAAAAGATTAAATCTTGTGTTCCGTTAAACTGCATTATCTATTTTTTGATTTTCTGGAAAATGTTTTTAGAAATTCATGTTCGCTGCGGATTTCTAATAAATTAAAAAAATATTTTCTGTGATTTATTAAAAGATTTATAGATTTAATGCTTTACGATTAAGATAATCAAAAAGGCTGAACTTGTATAAGAAATGTTTCTAGAAATTTTATATCTTCTTCTGTGAATTTACCCATAAAGTTGTTTGTGCCTTTATTAGTAATTATAATACTGCCGTTTTCATCCTGAGAAAGTGAGTAGTGCTTATCTTTTAAGCATGGTTCTGTTTTTGATTTAAAATTACTTAAATCATTTATTGTTAAACGATATAAATAATCACTCTGACCCGAAGGAGCTTTTTGGAATCTAGAAATCATATTTTCTATTCTTTTTCCTAGATCTGGATTCCATTTTTCAAAAAACACCTGGTTCGCATACCTCACGTAGAATACACTTATATTTTTTGAATTCCATGCGTTAATGTGAGTGAAATGTTCTGGCACAATATCATTATCTATAAAAATTTTAATAACCTTAGAGGAAAGTTTCGTTCTCCTCTCGAGGTTATCCTTTAAGAGCAAAAAGTATTTTAAAAAATCATTTAAACTTCCATTTGCTAGAAAATATTGAAGAAGAACAGCTGGCAACTCTTCATTTGATTTACATAATTCTAATATTTGTAACTTTATGACTAGAGGTAAGCTCTGAAATGGCGTTGTTAAAGCAGGAACGCTGTCTATATAGTCAGCTAATGTGTTTGAAGGTATTCCAAAAACAGGATCTAAATTAAGTTTAAGATCTCTCTTCCCTTGCAAGCTTTTTAATGGAACTTCAGAAAACTGTTGAACTATTGCCTTCAAACTTTTCACATCTTGTAGAAGTTTAAGATGGCTTGGCCCTCTTCTACCAATTCTTCGGGCTACTTTTCCTAGAGATGTCGTGGACACGACAAGATCTCCTGAGGGCTTAGTAGCTAGAGAAACTCCTGTATAAAACAAAGTAATTACAGCCATATATTTATTAATTTTTATCACAAATTATTCCTTGATTTTTAATTTATTTAAAATATTCATAAAAATATTATTTGTCAATATATTTTTATAATTTTTTATTGATTTTAGAAATTACCTAAATAATAATAATTATTTATATCAATAATCTCTCATTCATAATTTAAAAACCACATCATCTCTTTATTGTAATAATTCATTATAAATTTTTATATAAATATTTGTTATTTATAAGTTTATACACATAACTATTGATTTATTAAAATTAAATTAATATATTATAATTATGAATAAAAATAATAAATCTCTTTTGTTTTTAATTATCATTATTTTATGTACTATCCAGAATAAAATACACGCTAAAGATATAACTCATGTTCCCGTAGAAAGTACAAATCTAAATATAGAATTTTATACTGCGCCAAATGGCAAAGTTCCTTACAATGATTGGGTAAGTTCCTTACAAAGCAATGCCATTGCTTTAAAATTACTCACTAAACGTATAGGTCAACTTAAAGAAGGTTTTCTTGGTGATTACAATAAGATTAAATACCACGGAGAAGGAGATCTCTATGAACTCAGGTTATCAACGGGACATAGGGTCTACTTTAGTTGTTTTAACCTTGAGAACATAATCATCTGGCTGGGTGGACACAAAGCTACGCAAGAAAAAGATCTCAAAAAAGCAGCAGAATATTTAAGTCAATTGAATTTATAAAGCACTACGTTGCTTTAACGTTACATATAGTATTTAGAAAATTGACTTAAAGGCGTGCTTCTTATCTTATGTCCATGTCCTGCTTGACCAAATTGAACCATACGATCATGACAAACCTTTTTCATAGCATCCCTTGCAAGAGTTAAATACTTTCTAGGATCAAATTCAGCAGGCTGTTCCTTAAAGAACTTTCTAATAGCCGCTGTCATGGCAAGTCTACAATCAGTATCGACATTGATCTTACGAACACCATGACGAATACCTTCTTGAATTTCAGAGACTGGAACACCAAATGTTGTTTTAAGATCTCCACCCCATTTACGGAATTCATCTTGAAGTTCTTCTGGTAAAGAGCTGGAGCCATGCATCACAAGATGTGTATTAGGCACTTTCTCGTGGATTTCACGGATCCTTTGGATATTTAAAATACCTGCATCAGGTTTACGTGTGAACTTATAAGCTCCATGACTGGTTCCAATAGCTATGGCTAAAGCATCCACACCCGTTCTTTGAACAAACTCTTGTGCTTCATTAGGATCGGTAAGAAGCATGTCTAAAGGAAGAACACCTTCGTGACCATGTCCATCTTCTTTTTCTCCATGTCCAGATTCCAGTGAACCTAAACAGCCTAATTCACCTTCTACAGAGATCCCTAAAGTGTGGGCTACCTTAACAACAGATGCTGTTGTTTCAACATTATAATCAAATGAAGCTGGAGTCTTACCATCTTCTTCTAAAGAACCATCCATCATGACACTGCTAAATCCAAGCTGCATTGCAGAGAAACATGTCTTAGGAGAATTTCCATGATCTTGATGTATCACAACAGGAATATGTGGATAAAGATCAATAGCTCCTTGAGCCATTTGCTTTAAAACAACATCGTTAGCATACTTACGTGCTCCACGACTGACTTGAATAATCGCAGGACTATCTGTTTCATTAGCTGCTTCTAAAACAGCATGAATCTGTTCTAAATTATTAATATTAAAAGCAGCCACTCCAAAATTATTTTCTGCTGCATAATCCAGTAATTGTCTAAGACTTAAAAGTGCCATGGTATTCCTTCAGATTAAAGTTGGTTAAGATCTTTTTATGATTATCTTAATCCTTATTCTTAACTTATATGTTAAATTACACGCTAAAGAAATACCCCATGAGTTTAAAAGCCCACGATACCTAGGTATGGGAAATGCTGGGGTTAGTGTTCCTGCTGCAGGAGGCGATGGTCTTTTCTATAATCCTGCTCATCTGATGCAGTTTAATGGCATTCTAGATGAAATTGTTCTAGCAAGTCCCATGTTATCCATAGGGGGAAGTTATAAGAAAATATTTGAAAACTATAAAACACTGAGAACTATGGATGCTCTCTCTTTAGCTAAAACACTCAAAGGAGATATTCAACATATTGGATTTCAAAATTTTACTGGAATTGTCTTTAGAAGAATCGCCTTAGGCTTATTACAAAGTACTGAAGGGAGTTTTTATTTAGGCAATAATACCAATGGTAATCTTGAAGGCAGCATGAATTTTTCATCCATTACAGGTGCTTCATTAGGACTAGGTCAAAATCTTTATCAAACAGAAAACTCAAAGTTATCATTAGGGCTCCGTTTTAAGTTTCAACAAGTATTCCGTTCAAGTTATACAATCACACCTAGAGATTTCTTAAATGACCAAAACATTCTACAAAATACTAAAGTAGATGACCTCATACAACAAAATCTAGGGTATGGAGCTGATCTTGGAATACTTTGGAGCCTACCAGGCAGATATAAACCTAATATTGGCATTGCTATACATAACCTCATTAGCAGTTACCCTTGGTCATTAATACCTAATACAGCTAAACTTCCCAGTGATCCTACAACCGTTGATATAGGATTTGCTTTTCTTCCTAAAAATCAAAAAACCCAAGGCGCTTTAAGCATTGAATACAAAGATCTCTTCAATAAAAATAAAGAAAATACCTATAAGCATATACATGCTGGCATTCAGCTTTCCTACTTAGATGCAATAGGTGCTATGATAGGTCTATCTCAAGGTTATCCAACATATGGCGGTTTTATGAATCTTTGGTTACTTCGTCTTGAAGGTGGCTCTTATTCTGAAGAATTAGGTCTTCTTCCTGGACAAAGAGAAAGCTATCGAGTTTTTGCAAGAGTTTCTTTGGGGCTTTGGTTACAATAATGTGTTTTTTGATTTTTATTTTATTTTTTAGCGCTATAGAAGCTTCTCCCCTAAATCTTGGAATCTCTATTCCCAGTGATAATTCCTTATCTGTCTCTTTAGACTCTTCTTCTGATGATTCTATTTGGGGCTATGGATTATCATTACCCATGATTCCCAGTATTATTGAAAAGAAAAACGGCGATCAAACATCTCTCATTACAGGTTATTTCTTTAAAGTTTATGGAACTTATGTTCTTCATGAAGCCACTGATTTCTTCTGGAAGCTTCGTTTAAGTTCAGGGTTTCTCTTAGAAAAAGAGAATTTCTTTCCTTTGTTAGGCTCAGAACTTTTATTTTCTCATACCTTTGATAATGACAGTCTGATCTCCTTTTTTATGGCTATAGGTTTAAACTTTTATCCTTCGGCAACCTCAGCAACTTTACCTACACTAGAAATAGGCTACCTGTTTCCCATTTTCCCATGACAAACAAATCTTATTTTCTAGATCTACTCATCTTATCTATCCTGACATCTTGTTCTTCTAATACCCATAATGTCTTCAGATCTCTTGGCGAAACTAACCCCAAGAAAGCAGCTATGAATGCCCTCACTAATGAACAATATTCCGATGCTGTAAAACAACTTCAGAAACATCTCATTAATTCAGCTCAGGATTGGGAAGCTCAAGGCATGTTAGCCAATGCATGTTTGAAACTTGTAGGAATTGATGAATTTCAACTCATTAAAATCAGTTTATCTTCTGGATCGTCTGGAGGTTCGAGTAATTTTTTAGCGATGTCCCAATATTTTCCAGATCCTACAGAAGCTAACCTGAGTCTTCTCAATTTAGCATCGGAGTCTCTCAATAAAATTCCCATAGATGTTAGAACTTCAGATCAGACATATTATCTCGGACTGATTGAATTCTCTAAAAGCCTGACTCTTGCCAAAAAACTTGTGGATATAAGCGGACAACCCTCTATCGAAAAATTAAGCGAGCTGACTGAAGAAGATGCCCAAACAATTTTCACGAGTATTGACTCTGCTTCTACAGTCCTACAAGGAGTGGGCGCAGATAAAGTGGGTAATATATCTGAAGTTAAACAGAATATTCTTGATACTCCTGGAGCAACATTAAAAGATAAAATATCAACCTATGTTATTTTACAGGGTGGAGATCCTACTCAAGTTCCACCAGGAACAATTTTACCAACTGACCAGAATATTATGCCCACAGAGGGATAAATAAATTTAAACGATGCATATAAAATTTATATGTATCGTTTAATATATGTATTTAATAAGTCTTAAGAAGAACTTAACCGTTAGTTCTTAGGTAACGACGTTTTTGAACAAGCTTACGCTTCTTCTGTCCAACTTTTCTTCGACCTTTGGGGTGCTTTCTACGATGGCGAGATCCGTTCACGTATACTCCTCTTTAAAGATCAAATTAAATAGCACACTTAGTGAGTACTAAGCAAATGAATCTTATGCGCCTGGATCGTCTACTTCTGCATCAATATTTAACCAACTGGCGAAATCTGCTGCATTAAATGCGGGAGAAGCTGCTAAACAAGGTGCTGCTGCTAAAGTTTTAGTTGCACCAGAACCATCAGATCTTGTCATACCTGTACAACGATTTGGTCCTTTACCTGGAGCATCATAATTATTACAAAGTTGATTTCGAGCATTCACTCTCCAAGCATCTGCACATTGCCCCGCACTAGGAATAATAAATGCTTTTTTACTGACAGCTCCACCCGCCCAAGTTCTTCGGCCTCCAGGAACAACTCCTGTTCTTAATCCAAAGTTGTATTTAGGACTGTTGCCATCTAGAGCAAACCCAATTTGAGCAGCAATAGGATCAACAGGAGCAGCATCAGCAACTGTGGGGTATGCACCATCAGCAGTAACTGATCGTGAAGCTTCCATAGCTGTATACAGTCCTTTAAGACCTGTTTGAGCCTCTGCTTGCTCTGCTCTTGCTCTAAAGATCGCATATCTGGGAATAGCCATTGCCGTTAAAACACCAATAATTGCAACCACAACCATAAGTTCTATTAGGGTAAATCCCTTTGGATGTAGATTCTTCAAGTTCATCTCCTTATTTTAGAAAGGATCATTTTATGTCCTGAAAAATTTATCGGAGTTTTTTAATTGAACTAAAGACTAAAGAATAAAAAATATTTTTTATTCTTAAAATATTAATTATTTATGATTTTAAAATTATGAGTCAAATCAGACCACTTGATATTGGAAGTATCATCTATATATGTTGTAAACTTTTGATATTTAACTGAATTTTTTATTTGAACTTCTTTTTTATTAATATTAACAATAGCTACTGAAGAGAAATCATCTTTCAAAGATTCAGACCAATGAATATCTAATTCATCAGCATATTTGAAGTACATAGGGATCTGTTTAGGAAAAAGAGCACCTTTGTTTAAAGCATCTTCTGGCGTACTTTGATAGTTGCCCTGAGTATTATTCCTATACTTAATAAGATCTTGTCGAGTTTGGTCACTTGCTCCACACAAGATATATTGTATGCGATAATGATTCTTTTTTAAGATCTTTAGATTTTGCTCCACATGCGGGCCTGTTGATGTGGTTCCATGAGCAATGGAAATTCTTTTTTTAAATGCCTCATTAAGTAAAGTATTTGCAATATAATTTGAAGCATTACGCCATTTTTCATAAGCACTTTTTTTTGCTTCTGAGAAATCATTAAACTTACTTAAAGTTCCATAATTAACCCCTTGAGATAAATAGGTATGAATCATTAAAAATAATGCTCGTGTGTCTGGATCTATATAAGCAAATCCTGCAAAAAGAGAATCAGTTAAATAGTTTTCTAAAATAGACGATTTACGAGCTCCTGGTGCACCTGCAGTCGCTAAGTAAGTTGGAGTTTTTGTTTTTTTTGCATTTGAAAAAACAAGACCCCGTATATTTGAGAGATCACGGTTAATTGATGCTTTTTCTGCTACAGAATATGGCTTCAGTAATTCTTTTATTACTGTGTATTCAGGGATTAAAACATCACTGGCAAACAAACTACCCATAGAAAAGAATAAAACAATGAATTTTAACATTACGTACACTCCCTTTGTAAAGTATAAAAAAATATCCGTGGAAAGCACATAAAACATGCAAACCACGGATATTTGAAAGGATTAAACTTAAACCGATTATCGTTTAGAGTATTGGAACCTTGCTCGAGCACCACGGCGACCGTACATTTTTCTTTCTTTCTTACGAGAATCACGGGTTAAAAGACCAACGGGCTTTAACACAAAACGTGTTTCTATTTGATATTCCGTAAGAGCTCTTGCGATACCATGACGAATAGCTCCAGCTTGACCGGATAAACCACCACCATGAACATTCACAAAAATATCAACAGCATCATTAAGTTGAGTTAAAACAAGAGGCTGACGCACAACCATTCGAGAGGTTGGTCTTATGAAATATTCATTAAGAGGCAACTTATTAACTGTAATTTGACCAGTTCCTGGTTTTAAGAAAATACGAGCAATAGAGGTTTTTCGCTTACCTACTGCGGGAGTGGATCGTGCTACCATTTATTTATAATCCTTTAGATTGAAAAGCAGACTTAGCTACTCTTGGAGGTAGGGGTAATGGATTTTGAGCTCCATGGGGATGAGTATCTGTACAGTATACTTTTAAATATCTGAAACATTCTCTTCCTAATGGATTATGAGCAAGCATACCTTTTACAGCTTTTTCTAAAAGCTTATGAGGCTGTTTAGCTCTGATTTCCCCAGCTGTTTGAGACTTAATTCCACCAAAATAACCTGTATGTCGATAGTAAAGCTTTGAATCTTCTTTATCACTGGAGAGTTTGATTTTATGGGCATTAATAACCACGATATAATCAGACATAGACACATGCGATGTATAAGAAGGCTTATGTTTACCTCGAAGCATATAAGCTATTTGAGATGACAAATGACCTAGACGCCACTCAGAAGCGTCAACTACATACCAATTTCTTTGGACTTCGCTAATTTTAGCACTTAAAGTTTTCACGTTTTTGAAATTAGACATGGAATGTTTGATTGTCAATGACTTTGTGGGATTTTTAAAAAAATAGGTCCATAATTTGTTTCCTGCTCCGCGATCATTTTCCCCATTCTACCGAGTTCTAGGATAGCCATAAAATAAATAATGATGTCATAAACAGATAACCGGGCTGATGTGATCTCATGAAAGAAAAGACTTTGATTCACATGAAGTCTTAATAAAATAAGCTCCATAGCTTTCTCTAATCCCATTCGAGTATGAGGCACTGCGTTTTTCTCCAGTGATTGCACATGACTCATTCGAGTGAGAGTTTTTTCATAACTTAGAATCAAATCATAGGGATCCCCTATGTATGTTGTGGGTAAAGAACTGAGCCAAGCTTCTTCTCGAACCATCAAACCTGATACAAATGTGTCTCTTCCGATTTGGGGCATATCTTCTAAAGACGCTGCTCCTTCTTTTACCAATTGCCGGAGGAGAATATCGTGCACGAGTTCTTGTCTAGGATCTTCATTATCCTCCTGCGAATTTTCTTCAAAAAGAAGCATTTTAAGTTTGATATCCATTAAACGAGTGATAAAAAAAAGATACTCTCCTGCTTTTTGAAAGTAAGATATGCTATTTTGATCTTGTACAAACTTTAGGAATTCTTCACAGATCATGGCAATAGGTATGTTAAAAATATTCACCTGTTTTGCTTGGATAAGATACACAAGGACATCCATTGGCCCATGAAACTCTTTCAAATGCACTTCCATAGACATACTTTACGCTCTCTTCTTATAGGCACAGGTTTTCTTTGGCATGCTTTTTTCTCTTTATTTGGAGCTTTGCTCGGAGGAAAAATCTATGCCGCAAGACAGATCCATAATACCATATGGTTAAACTCTTTAGAGGCTTATTTCCTAAAACAACTTCATTCCCATATGAATACCATGTCTTTTACTTTAATTCTCATAGGTTTAACACTCTTCCCATCAAGAAAGAGCCCCTTATGGCAAACTCTTTCTATTTGCTTTGTATTATGTGCTCTTCCCTTATTTGCCCTAGGCCTTATAGGACAAGCTTTAGATTTAGGATCAGGTGCTTTAATTTTTTCGAGTTTAGGAGGATTTTTGTATGTTACAGGATTATTAATATGGGGAGCCTGCCATGTATATAGGTGTTCTTCGACTTACATCCATAGGTGATGTTCTCATTGCACTTCATTCTGCACAAAAAGTTTATCAAAATTTTGATGTAGATATCGTTTTTATAACATCGCCACATTTTCTGCCTCTATTAGAGATGTGCCCTTTTATAAAATATGCTTATACAAGTGATCTTAAATTTCACCAAAAAAAAGAAGGCTCATGGAGTTGCATTCCTACCCCTTCAAATTTCTTTACAGATCCTTTTTTGATTATTGATCTTCAAAACACACAAAGAAGTCATTCTTTTTTGAGGCAATTTAAAAAGATTATTCCCTCTTTTGTCTATTCTGTGCCTCAAAGACGTTTTATGAGAATCTTTGAAATTACAAAATCTAAAATTTTAAGTCTCATTCAATTCCAACAACCTAAAAATCCTATCAATCCATCAACTTATATTGCTTTCTACCAGGAAGCCTGGGTTTTAAAAGCCTTATCAAGAGAACTCTCTTTACTCCCTCAACCTAAGCCTTTTGAGAGAAATTTTCCTTTAACAGCACTGGAATTACCTTCTCAATATATTGTTTTTTGTTTAGGCAGTAGCGGAAATCTTAAAAACTGGCCTGAAGAGCACTTTAAAGATCTTGGTCTTCTCCTTTTCAAAAACTTTCCAAATCTTAAAATCATTCTCACCTCCGGGCCCGAATGTAAACCCGCAAGAGATTCTATTGCTCTTTCAAATCCTCATTTTGAAAGTCGAGATCTTAATCTCATTGAAACATTAGAAGCTATTCGAAAATCCATTTATGTCGTGACGGGCGACTCTTTTCCCAGTCACGCTTGTTTCCTCTTAGATAAGCCTTTTTCTCTTCTTTTAGGGGGTACTCAGCCAAATCTAGGATTCTGCCCACCTAAAGCTATCATTGAATCTCTTCACTTATCCTGTAGCCCTTGTACTCGTCATGGACAGGGCATTTGTCATTACAAAAACTTAAAATGTTTGAAAGATCTTCTTCCTCAAAAAATCTTTCAATCCATAGCCACGTATTTAAAATCTTTAGACTGACAGTGGTCATTTGTTTTGACTTCTTTTGTTTTCAAAAATTCTTTCGCACAAAGAATCCAGGGTTCTTTTGTGCGAACATCTACAACTGCGGTTAAAGAGAAGGGGACTTTCCCAAATAAAACAGTCCCAAAACTATTCACACCTAAAACTTCATAGTTACCTTCTTCATTTCTCACTAAAAGAGGACCTCCAGAATCCCCAGGAATAATGTTACCTAGTAAAGAAGATATCCATAATAAATTCATAATTTTAGAGTAAGCAAAGACTTTGCGAGGGTATTTTTTAAGAGTGATGCCAGGATAAGTATAACCATAGCCTGATACCCATACCTGATCGTATTTAAATTCTTTATCAGAACCTTTAATCAATGGTAAAAAATATTTTTGAGGTAGTTTTGGTCTATGTTTAAGTCTTAGAAGAGCTAAATCATGCCCTACCAAAAACTGAAGTTTTATATAAGGTATGGTAGGTGTCGTGACATAATCAGCGACTTCAATTTTTTCTTGATACGATTTTTCTTCAGAATTCAAGTAAGCAGGTTTATAACCAAATCTGACAAAATAATGATTTTTAC
This sequence comes from Silvanigrellaceae bacterium, assembly GCA_947457515.1. Classification (GTDB taxonomy): domain Bacteria; phylum Bdellovibrionota_B; class Oligoflexia; order Silvanigrellales; family CANGWC01; genus CANGWC01. Next base: position 22,550 of record CANGWC010000005.1, on the reverse strand, counting down.
CTGCTTTGTTATCATTCTCCATGCAATGAGCTGCCGTTAAAACTAAAGCAGATGTTTCATCCAAAGAGTCTTCTATAAGAGTCCCTGAACAATATCCACCCTTGGGACTCATAACTAATACAATAGATGCAGAGAGAACTTCACTGGGGTGAACCCACATATTCCCACTGGATTTTAAATCTGATTTCTTTTCTCCGCATGCCATCACAAGGATAAGAAGGACTAAACTGATTAAAGGCACGGAACACCTCCTACAGATTCAATATCTTTAAAAGGGATTTCCAAGTGTTTCCTTAAAGGTAAACTTGGTTTCATCCCTAAATTCAATTCATCAAAAACTTTATCCGGTTCCTCTGAATACATGATCTTAACTTGATATAAATAACTTAAAGTGAGTATCGCCGCTGAGATCCCAAGGAAAATTCTTCCTCTAGAAATAGACTCTTGTAATTGATGATCTCGATTTTTGATCACTGAATTGATTTCTGGTTGAAATGCTCTTAAGTCTTCATAAAATTCATGTCTATCTTTTGTGGAATAATCCAGTCTGTATCTGATAGCTTTGGGATTATTATCACGTTCGATCCTTTCTAAGATAGCTTTGTCTTTGTGTCTGATTCTTTCTGTGAGCTGCTCAGTCATTGTCTCGAAACGTTCTATCATTGCTAATTGTGTATCGACGAAAGCTTTATTGTCCGAAAATTCTAAATCCTTATTTTTTTCAAACCTTTGAAGATAAGTCTTTAAGTCATGGAAACCTTGTTTTGCTTCCAGGCCAACATGCCCCCCGAAATACAAGATAACAGGAATAGATACAAACCCTTGTAAAGTTCCTATATTTTGGATTTCATCATGTTTGTAACCTTGGATCATATGAATGTAATCATATTTTTCAATACTCATTTCATGCAGCTTATGATGCGGAGTGAAGATAGTTCCTTCTTGAGTCCCGGAATACGTACAAAAATGATTCTCTTTAACTTCAAAGACTCTATAAGTGATATCTTCTTTAAATTGGAGCTTTAAAGGATTCTCTCTTTTATCTTGAAAGGAGAAGGCAAAAATAGGGTTAAAAATAAAGGCATATAATAACGTTGTCTTACAAAAATTAAGGTAAGATTTTTGTGAGAAACGTCTTTCGATGTTCTCTGGTAATTTCATTTTTAAGGATGCTCCTATGAAATGCCGTACCATATCCCTTATGCCGAGAAAACATAAATCTTGGCCACTCTGAATCCAATTTAGTCATGTAAGAATCTCTTAAAACTTTAGCCACAATACTGGATAGACCAATTTCTTTGAATCTCAGATCCCCTTTAATAAAAGTCTTTTGAGGGAGCGTTTGAGAATCTTTAAAAATTTTAGTGGGGAGACTCCCATCCATCCAAATATCAAATGCTCCATATTTTTGATGGAATTGAGAAATAATACTAGCGGCTAAAGCTTGAATACAGTTCCAAATTCCTTTTTCATCAACATCTTGAGCAGACAATGCTAAGCATAGGACATCTTGAGGAGTTGCTTTAAATGCTCTGGGTCCATCAGAGTTTTTTTGAAGGTTAAAAGAGGCAACAAGCTTTTCCTCCGGATAACTTTCAAAAGTCATTGATATAGGTTGAGAAAGAGTATTTTGAAAATCTTTTAAAAGTTTTTCTCGGAATCGTGGAGTGAGCTGTTTACTATCTTTAATTTGATTCACCCAGTGGGGAGTCTGAAGACTTTGCTTCCAGAAAGTTCCTGCTACGACAACAGGTCCCGAAATCGCTCCTCTGCCAACTTCGTCTAGAGCGACAATGTTCATTAAATATGAGCGTTAATTGCTTTTTCTAGAGAACTTTTGGGTTGATTACCTACAAGCTCTTGAACTTTTTGGCCGTTTTTGAAAATAGCTAAAAAAGGAATATTTCTAATATTAAACTGAGCTGCTAGGGCAGGTTCATCTTCTACATTCACTTTACAAATTTTGATCTTACCTAACTTTTCTAAGGCAATCTCTTCTAATGTAGGAGCTAACGCTAAGCATGGACCACACCAAGGTGCCCAAAAATCTACAAGAACAGGTAAAGGACTTTCTAGAACCTCTGATTTAAAATTCTTTTCTGTAATATGAAGGACTTCATCGGACATAGCTGTATTCTCCCATTTGATTTTAAACTCTACACCATCGAATGGATAAGGATCAATCACAGTTTCAATGCTTGCTCCGTGCTCTTCTATGATTTTTTTAACCACAGCTAACCCAAGACCTATCCCTAATGTTCTTTTATCCGATGCCCTTGAGACAAAAGGATCAAAAATCTTTTTTTGTAAGGAGTATTCAATAACTGATTGAGTATTACCCACTCGGATCACTGAAGAATCTCCATAACTTGTTACAATCCATATGCTTTTAGGCGTGTAGGATTTGAATTTCTGATTGCTTTGAGAATTCATAGCTTCCACAGCATTAGTGATAAGATTCCAAAAGACTCTTTGCATTTTAAGCTTATCCACTAAAATCTTAGTCTGAGATCTTTCTTCCCAAATCAAATCAATTTCTGGCCAAAGTTGATAAGATTTTTCCGCAACATCTCTTAAAAAATAGTTCCACGAGACCCACTGCAAATTGATCTCTTCTAATGAATGGAGAGAATTCATATCTTGCAGAAGAGAATTCAAAGAAAGTGATGTCTTTTCAAATTCCTTTTGAATTAAATTAAGGCATTCTTCTTTTTGATACGTGGGAGTCTTTTGAAGAGTGTTTAAAGCAAGCTGCATGAGCTTGATAGGTTGCCGAATATCATGAGCCAACATCTGTAACGTTTGGATCAGTGTATTTTGTTTTTCTTGTTGAATTTGAGACTCATAATTCTGATTCATAAGAATCTTCATTTGAGAGACGACTTTTAGGAAATGGTGGGTTAAAGACGTTGTTTCCCAAGACTCTGAATGAATAGGCACGGTATAGAAATCTTCTCCTCTCACCAAAGCTGGAATATTTTCAATGAGTTTTTGCAGAGGAGAAACCCAGACATCTATTAAATAATCATAGAGTTTTTTAAAAATGATGGCCTGAGTGATGATCAAAACGACTAAAAGTGAAGTGATTAAAACAGAAGATATCTTAAAAATAAGACCTAAAATAATAATAAAGACACATAAACTGATTGTGCTCACACTTTGGATTTTAAAAATCTGACGGTAAAGTTTATGGTGTAAAATCATAATCTGTTTTTATCTTTAGGATCGAAATCAAAGGTTATATTCCTATTTTTTTCTATTTCAAAAGACTTTTGTTTTCTACCTAAAATAGGATGAAAAACGGTCATTTCAAATTGACCTGGAGGTAACCAAAGAGATTCTTGGCGAAGGGATTTTTGTTTTAATATATCTTTATGATTTTGAGTTATGGTGACAAAGCCCCAAGGCACAATTTTAATATGCAATGGATACCATAAGAAAGTTTGATCTTGATTGAGTTGTTGAGGCAGTAGTTCATAGTAGAATTCTTTGTCATTCCTTCTCAATAACAAAGAAGGATCACTGCTCAAACCAAAAACAATCACTAAAAACTTAACCCAATGCGATGGGTTTTTTCTCTGAGAAAGAGTGATAGATGTTTGAGTCTTTGAAAGAGATGAAATCTTTGGTTTATGAAAAATAGGTTCTATGATGGATGTGAATTCCTGCTTCCATAATAAAAGATTTTGAGCATCCCCATCCAAAAAATCTAAAATTTCCTTTGCTGAGTTAAATCTATTTTTGGGAGAGTATTGCAACATCCCTAAAAGAAGATTCTCAATGTGGGTAGGCAAAGTTTTGAGTTTTCTAAAATCAGAAAGTTGTCCTCTCTTTGCTTTATCAATGACATTTGCAGTGGTGTGGTGACCAAATATCATTTCAAAAAAGACTCTTCCTAAAGAATAAATATCACTTTGAATCCCTACAGATTCCCCAGAAATATATTCCGGTGAACAATAAAAAGGATTACAAATAATGGTTTTATCCACGGGATGTGTTTGTCCCTGAGTGACAATTCGAGAGATCCCAAAGTCATTGAGTTTAATAATGCCTGTTCTTCTTTGGATCATAATATTAAGAGGAGAAATATCATGATGAATTAAAGAAAATATTTTTTGATTATGTTCAAGATTATGGAGGTAATCTAAGACTTTCAAAAGCTCACAAAAAAGAAAGAGAGCACACGGTAATGGAATCCCCTGTGTATAAGTGTTCATGATATCTTGAAGAGATATCCCATCTACCCATTCCATAATCATCATGACTTCATTTTTATTTTTAATGAGTTCATAAACCTCTACTATGTTGGGATGGTTAAGATGAGATATTAAGAAAGCATGGTTCAAAAGAGTTTTTGACGTATTATCTGGAGTTTTTTTCTTTAAAACTTTAATCGCAACAGGTTTTGAAAATCCATAAGAACCCCATTTAATGCCTTTAAATACTGTTCCAGAACCTCCTTCACCAATTTTTTCTATGATTTCATAGGTCATATCTTTAAATTTTAGAAACGACATGGTAATCTATTAGCAAAAGTAACGTCTGAGGGATTATTTTTATGGTTAAAAGCGAGCTCATTGATACATTGTCTTCCAAGGCTGAGATCACAACTTCCGTCGCAGAAAAGTTAGTTAATCTTTTCTTTGATGGGATCATTCATGGTCTAGTCACACAAGGCAGGGTTGAAATACGAGGTTTTGGTGCATTCACGGTTAGAAAATATCGAGCCTATGAAGGACGCAATCCTAAAACAGGTATTAATATTTCTGTTCCAGAAAAGAAACTCCCTTTTTGGAAAACAGGACTAGAATTAAGACAAAGAGTAGACAGTACTACCGATGTTTGAATTCGGTAACTGAATTTCAAATACAAAGCCCTGGCTCTTATTCTTCATGCTGTAGATCAGTTTACTTGCGTTAGCTATGTCTATCCAGGTAATCAGACTTACAAGTCCATGGAGCGTATCGCCTCCGCCTAAGACTTCTAAACCTTCTTCAATTCTTTGATTGATAGGTAGAAGGCTGTTTTGAATTTTAGATAACCAAGATTCTGATATTGTCAGATCCTGACATAGCCACTGTGCCAAAACTCTACCTTGTTCACTTTTGGCTGAGAATGTCACGGATTGTCCCCGGGGGGTAAGATAGACTGCTGCTCTCCATGGACCTGCTAAAAGTCTTCTCAAAAGCAGCTCATGAGTTGTGGCTTTGAGTGGTTTAACAATAGCTGATTCGATATTGATACCTCTTCGTCTCCATGAAGTATCAAAAGTATCTGAAACATCTTGAAAGATTTGAGAAACATCTAGCATCCTCTTAGGAGAAGCTTGAACCAGTTTTTCAATCACTGCTTTAGGATCTTGTGCTAAATAAAGTTCTAATTCACCTAGTGTATCCTGGACATCAGACCATCTTCTTTTAAGAATAGGAAGAGGGTCAATGGCGTTTTTGTCCCTTTCAATACGAATACTATGATAGGATTTTTCCATCGCGTAAGATCTGACTTGTTGTGCAAATAATTTGAGAACGAGTTCTGGAGCTGGCGGACCTTTATATCCTTTATCTAGGACCATTTCTCCTTTTAATGCTTTAAAAGCTAGACCTAAAGGTTTATCGAGAAGAGGCTTAGAATGCAGGTACTTTAGAAAAAAACCTACCGCTTTAAATAAGAAAATCACAGCTAAGACAAGCATGAGAATCATTAAAGGAATATTCCAAAAGACCTGCTGACTGATAATCATAGCCAGCATCCATCCCATAGCTAGAACACTGAAAAATGCTCCCCCCAGGTTTAACCAAAGCGAGTAATGAAATGGCATTAAGGTTTTCAAGAAGTCTCCATAAAGTCTAAAAGAATAAATTGATTGTCCCATGGAGAGCCAGAACTTTCCACAACAAAATGGAATTTTTTTTGAGAATTAATAAAAGCCTGTATTTTTTCTGGATTTCTAAAAACTAAAATCTCTCCTTTTTTGCCTAATGAATCACAAATTTTAAGGCATAAATAATGTGTTTTCCCAATAAATTTTATAGCCAATAAAGTTATATCAGAAAGCAACCAATACGGTTTTTCATTCAAAGGTCCATAAGGTTGAATTTGAACCAGTTCCTTAAAAAAACTCTTCTCAAGATCTCTGAAATGAATGGGACATAAAATAGGCAAATCTGAATTCTTCATATCTAAAGAGATGAGACTTAAATCTTTTGAAAAATCTTCAAATGACTTTAATGTAAAACCCACCGCCATAGCATGCCCTCCTAAAGAGGTAAAATGGTTTTTAAAATGACTTTGAAGAAACTCCAATAAAGAAAAATCAGCAATAGATCTTCCGCTTCCCCGGATTTCACCTAAATGAGATCCCAAAACAAGTGCTGGTCGATGATAAATTTCTACAAGCTTTGAAGCTATGATCCCTACAACACCTATATGCCAATGGGGAGCATATACGCAGAGAATAGAAGGAACTTTAGATGGGATCTGTTCCAATGCTTCTTTTAAGATATTATCTTGAATAGAACGACGGAGTGCATTTTCTTCAGTGAGTTTTTTGGCAAGGTACTCAGTCTCAGCCATATCATCACTTTCGAGGAGATCCGCTGCTGCTTTAGCATGACTTAATCGACCGGAAGCATTTAATTTAGGTGCTATTTTAAAAGCCACATCATCTTCTGTCAGAGGCTTTCCTTTCCAATAACTTTTTCTTAAAATTTGATAGATCCCTGGTCTATGTCCTTGCATTAAATGTTCATTCAGAACTTCTAATCCGATCTGGGTGAGCAGATGGTTGAGTCCACTCATAGGGACTTTATCTGCAATAGCTCCTAAGGCTACAAAATCTAGATATTGTTTAAGATTAACCCCTTTAAAATTAAGTTTATGTTGAATACTTTTAAGTTTTAGCTTTTGACGTAATCCAAAAGCTAAATAAAAAGCGATCCCAGCACCGGATAGATACGAATAGGGAAAATTACAATCTTTTTGTTTAGGATTTAAAATGGCAATAGCTATAGGTTCTTTATCTGTGATCTCATGATGATCTGTAATAATAACATCTATTCCTCTTTGTTGAGCTCGAATACATGCTTCAAAAGCACCCATTCCATTATCAACTGTGATCACTAATCCAGAAGATATAGAATCAAAACTTTCTGGTTTAAGACCATAGCCTTCATTCAAACGATGGGGAATATACCTTTGAACCGGATAACCTAAATCTTGGAAGAATCTTCTGAGTAAAGCAGAACCTGTGATTCCATCCACATCATAATCACCAAAAACTGTGATCACTTCTTGTCTTTCCATGGCAAGACAAATACGATCTGTGGCTTCATCCATTCCTTTCATTAAAAAAGGATCTGGTAAACAGTGTAAACCTGGTAGAGAACCTTCTAGATAAGGTTGAAGATATGTACAGCCTTTATAGATTTCTTTTCTTTTTTGAGAGATCCAATTTAAAGGAATGGATGAGTATTTTAAAATCCAATTTTGAGGCAGTTGAAGATTTTGATCTTGCCCGGAAGAAGTTATTTTTTCTTCGGTTTGAGAGTAATAGGGGGGGCGAAATCTGTTGTTTGAGTCTTTTGTGCCTTGATCTGAGGTGCTTTTGGTGTCCATCCCCATTTTTTTAAAACCGAATCCATCATGAGTGTTAAAGGTGCTGCTACGTAAATAGAAGAGTACGTACCTGTCAGAATACCTACAAACATAGTTAATGCAAAATCTTCAATAGCTCCACCACCAAATAAAACTAATACAAGAAGAGCCAGTAATCCGGTGAGCGCTGTTAAGACAGTTCGGTTCATTGTTTGACTGATACTCTTATTCACAACATCTCGTAAAGGCATTGTGGGATAAGATGTTTGAGTTTCTCGAATACGATCGTAAATAATCACGGTATCGTTAATAGAATAACCTACGATGGTTAAAAATGCTGCTATAGAAGATGCTGAAAATGGCCTATTTGTTACAGTCATAAAGCCAACTGCTATCAGCACATCATGAAGCAAACAGACGACAGCGCCGGGTGCAAAACGAGGATCAAAACGAAGAGCTATATAGATGAGAATTCCTAGACATGCTAAGAAAAGAGCCATATAGCCTTTTTTTTCTTCTTCTTGTCCTATTTTAGGAGAAACTTGAGTTTGTGAAACAAGACTGAGACTTTTCCAGGTGTTTTTTAACTCCGGAACAATTTTCTGGATGAGTTGAGTTGTTTCCTCAGTCTCTTTAAGTCTCAAAACGTAGGTTTCTTGTTTGCCTTTTAAAAAAGCAATTTCAATAGGATTAGGGGCTGCTAATTCTTGAGCTTTTTTAAGAAATTGCTGATGATCAACGGGTTCAGTGGAAGTGAAATTCATTTCCAATCCACCTGTAAAATCAATGCTATAATTGATCCCATGATAAAGTATGCTGATAATAGCGACCAAACTTAATACAGCAGAAAAACCAACCGTAAAATATCTCCACCGCATGAAATCAAAAAAGAATTCTGGGGGAAATATTTGAATATTTCCTATTTTCATGGAAATCCCTTCATATGAATTTTTTAGATCCTGTTTTCTCTAATAGCCATTGTCCGATGACTTCTGTGACTGTGTAAGATGTAAAAAGTGTAGAAATAATACCTACGAGTAAGGAAACAGCGAAACCTTTTACAGATGGGTTTCCATAAAACAAAAGAACGAGTCCTGCCACTGCAGAAGTAATGTGTGCATCCACAAGAGTAAAGAAACTGGATTGGTATCCTTTATAAAAAGCATCTCTTGGACTTAGTCCATGTCTGATCTCTTCACGAATACGTTCATTAATAATCACGTTACCATCAACGGCAATCGCCATAGTTAAAACAATCCCAGCGATACCTGGAAGAGTGAGAGTTGCTCCAAAGCAGGCAAGTAAAGCAAGGATAAGAAAAACGTTGAATATCATGGCTGTGATAGCAATAATTCCTGAACCACCATAGACAATCAGCATCAAAAGCATCACCACAGCAGCTGCACCTAATGTTGAATAGATACCTGCTTGAATATTTTCTTCACCTTCAGATGGCCCAATTTCTCTTTCTTCCACAACTTTAACAGAAGCAGGGAGAGAGCCTGCTCTGAGGACAAGAGCAAGATCTTGTGCTTCTTTAAGTCTTGTTTGAGAATCTGTTGCACTCCGTGTTGTTATAGATGCTGTGCCATTTAAAATAGGCTCACTCACAGTTGGTGCACTGTTAATATTAGAATCAAGAATAATAGCAATCTGATGAGTAGAACGACTGTTATCTATTGCTTTTTGAGTCAAATCTCCAAAAAACTTTGCTCCTTGTGGAGTAAAGGTAATAAAGACTCTTTCTTCTGGAACAACGGACTCATATGTTGTAAAAACCTGGGCGTTTTCAATCATTTCACCTGTGACTTTGGGATTTGCTTCTACTAAGTAAGGTAACCAATTTGTTAGTACTTTTATGCCTTTTTCAACTTCATAGATTCTTTGGAGAATCAGAGTTGTTCCCTCAGGTAATTTTTTGTTTACGGTTAACCATTCAGAACACTTTTCAATAGATTCTATAGAGACATCAGTTGGATCTATTCCAAGATTTTTTTGAGCTTCTCCCACATACTCTTTAAGTTGTTCATGGGAAATATCCTTAAACACCATTCTAAAATCTAACTGCGCCGTATTACCAATTAGCTCTTTTGCTCTCTTAGGATCTTTGACTCCTGGCATTTGGATAACAATATGTTTTTGCCCTTGTTGGAAGATACTCGGTTCAGCAACACCAAACTCATCGATTCTGTTACGAATCGTTGTGATAGCCTGTTTTAAGATATTTTCTCGATAGACTTCTATATTTTTTTGCACACCTTCAAATTTTAAGATGCCATCTTTATAACTTTCAGATCTGATAAAGGCTGTCTGTTCTTCAATAGCAGCTGAAACTTTTTTAGAAATTTCTTCTGATTCTATAGGTAATTCATAGGCAAATGTTTCTGATAAAGTGATCACTTCAGGAATATTTATACTTTGACTTTTAAGAGAATCCCGGGATCTCGAGTAAGCCCTGGTGATATTTTGAACAACAGATTTATGATCATCAACTTCTAAAACAAGATGTAGTCCGCCTTTAAGATCAAGACCTAAAGAAACTTTTACATCAGGAAGAACAGATGTAATGATCTTATTGATAACTCTTTTATACCCTTGGGTTTCAGGATTAACTTCCATATCCCCAAAAAAAGTAGGTAAACTAAAGAAAAGAGTGAATATAAGTGTACAAAGAACAATACTGAACTTGATCCACCATGCTAAAGAAAGAGGCTGCTTTACGCTGTCTTGGAAGATTGCCATAAACTCGAAATAGAACTTTTTTGAATGCGAACTGTATTTTGTCCTAAGTCTAAATACACAACGTCATTCTCAATTTTTTTGACAATCCCTATGATGCCACTTGTTGTGATGATTTCAGATCCTGATTTAAGATCATCTAAAAACTTTTTATGTTCTTTTTGTTTCTGCGCATTAGGACGCATCACAAATAGCCACATAAAAAGAAGAACTCCTCCCATAATGGCAAATTGAATCCATGCTGGATTTGCAGAAGCTCCTGCAGATTCAAGACTTCCTGCGACTTCAACAGGTTTTAAAGGTATATTTTCATTCATAACAACAATTCTTTAATATATAGTGCTTAATATTTAGCACACTCAAACTTAATTTCAAAGGCTCACTCACTCAAAAGGAACTTTGCAATGGTCTGCTTTTGCATATGCGATGTGCCTTCATAGATTTTTCCAATTTTAGAATCTCTATAGAATTTCTCTAAGGGGTACTCTTTTATAAATCCGTACCCACCTAAAAGTTCTAAACATTGGCTTGCCACTTTCTCTGCAACCTCACTAGAAAAAAGCTTAGCCATAGCTGCTTCTTTCGTAAAAGTAATTCCTGATTCTTTCAGTTTTGCGGCATGATAAACAAGCAATCTTGCTGCTGTGATCTCTGTTTCCAATTCAGCTAAAATAAATTGAATGCTTTGGAATTCATTTAAATATTTTCCAAATTGTTTTCTCTCTTTAACATACTTAATCGCATAGCTCAGTGCGCCTTCTGCTAAACCTATCATTTGAGCAGAAATTCCGATTCTTCCCTCATTCAACGTTTCAATAGCCACTTTATATCCTTGCCCAGAGATCCCTAAGATCTGAGCACTGCTCACTTGGCATTTATCCAAAATAACTTCACATGTACTGCTGGCTCTTATTCCCAGTTTATTTTCTCTTTTCCCAATAGATATGCCTTTATGAATCTCTTTATCAATCATAAAAGCAGTAATGCCTTTATATCCAAGAGCTGGATTTTCATTAGCAAAAACGATGAAGAATCTTGCTTCTCCTGAATTTGTAATAAAAACTTTCTTACCTGTGATTTCATAGATCGTTTGACCATCAGGGGAATCTATTTTTTGAGCAACTGTTTTTAATGCAAAAGCATCAGATCCGCTATCTGGTTCAGTTAAGCAATAACAACCGACACTTTTATTTTGAATTTCTTTTAAAACTCTAGTTTTAAGATCTTTTTCTGCAAAACGAAGAACAGCATTTAGAAAAAGAGTATTTTGAACATCCACAAAAACACTAATAGAGGGATCTATTTGAGAGATGGCTTGTATTGCCAAAATAGACTGAAAGAACGTCCCTCCGGTCCCACCAAACTCAGTAGGAACCTCTATGGACATAAGACCCATATTAAAAAGTTCTTCTTGTAACCAAGGAGGTATCTGCCCCTCATGGTCCATAGAATTCACATGAGGTAGGACTTTTTGTTTTGCCCATTGGCAAATAGTATCGAAAAATTCTTGTTCTTCTGTATTTAAAATCACGTTTGTATTTTAGCTTTTTTACAAAGATAAATCTAATAACGCATTTCAGATTTTAATGTATTACTGTATTACAAAAAATCTTCTACTCAGCCAATCGATTTAAGATCTGGACTTGTTCTAATAACCACTTTTGAACCTCTTCTGGAGCTGCATCAGGTTTCTCATAATACTCTTTACCTACAACTTTAAGGACCATCTGATCCATTTCAATTCTGAGTTTCTGTTGTTCCTGTCGTCCCCAAAGCTTTGTAGGTTGTTTAATCGTCCTAAATACTCCAGCCATACTTAATCGAGACTGAAAAGAATACATGAATTGAGGTAAAGGAATTGCAGAAGAGTGTTTATCTGATTGTATTGTATAGAAATCTTTAGACGAAAAGAGAACCTGCTGCGCCAGTTTTTCCATGACCTCAACATAAGCTGTTGTTAAGGGAGAGTCTTCTAAAGGAGTATTATTTTCTTGATAAATCAGACCTAATTCAAAATCTAGAAGTTTCTGAGGAATCATTCTTCCTAACTCTCTTTGATGTGCCATAAGAAGGTCTCTATTATCCTCGGAGACAGGGGATGCCTCTGTAAATAGTTTTTGAATATTTCCTCTAATCAGTTCATTCATGCGCTGTAAAGATGACTCTTGGTAACTTTCAGGAGTTGGAGGAATCAATACATTGATCCATTCTGGAGTTTTATTTAAAAGTTCTACAGAATATTTAATATTTTCGTTTTTTCTAATCTCATCATAAACAGGATTTTGAGTTCCTATAGGAAATTCAGCAGCAATAAATTTGCCTTGCCCTGTAATAATTCTAAATATCTTAATCATAGCCATCATAGAAGGCTCTAATAGCTTAGAAATATTCAAAGTTGATTGAAAGATAGGTTTAGCGAGGTCCTTTGATTCTTTTAAATAAGATTGGAGAATTCTATCAGGTACAGTTTCCAGATTCTCTTGAAACTGGAATAATGCTTGTTCCACAACGGAACCAGTACTAAAAGTTTCACAATCTAAATAACCATCTTTAATATGTGTTTCGTTACAATAATCATAATGTGTATTAAAGTTCTTATTGAAATAAAGCTTTCCAATTGCTTGTTCATCATAGGGGAGAATACCTTGTGAAGCCTTTATCCACGCACCATTTAAAACCACGGATTTAAAATCAAGATAATCCATGGCGGTAGTCGTAATAAGAGTTTCAGCAGATACAGGCTTACCCAGTACATGATCTTTAAAAAGGCGATCTCTCTCCTTTAAAGTTAATGCTACGTGAGTTCCTGCAAAATTGTGTTGTAAAAAAAGATGTCCTAATTCATGAACAATTGCTTGAACAAGTGCATCCTGGATGATCTCATCCACTCTTTGTGGAGTCACAAAGCTCAACTCTTTTTGAGTGAAACCCCGATAAGTCATACTCAGAGGAGAAGTGATTTCATCTTTAAAAAATTTAATTCCACTTCCACTGATATAGATTTGAGATCGAAGACTTTCTCCTGTCCTAGGGTCAAGATGTCCAGTATATAAAGCTAAATAATTAGAATGATCATTATCTTTCCACTGAATCACTCTTTGGGGAGAATCTGTTTTATCTCTTGCGATTTTAAAGATCTCTTCTCCGAAAACTCTATTCCAATAGTTTAAAGCCTCATGAATAGACTTATGATATTCGGGAGGTACTTTGGGAGAGATATCCCAATAGAAAGGCTTCTTTGAGAGATCTAATTTTTGAGCTTTTAATTCCGGTTGATTAAGTTTATTTAAATGGAAATTTGTAGATAGAAAACCATACTTTGGGTAATATTCATGCACTAATGTTGTAGACTTAAACCCAGGATTGTTTTGATATGGCTGAATGTAATATGTCATAGTGTAAGGAATTCTTTCTGAAGCAGAAATGATCCCTTGCTGAACAATTGCTAAACCTTCTTCATACTGATTGATTTCAGAAATGTAGTTATTCTTAGTTACAAGTGCTTGATGATTATTTAAAGGCTCCCACTGTGGTTTAAAAGTCCCGGGTGTTGTCAGATCTCCTTGGGTAAAAACCTCTGACATACCTTGATTAAAATCAAAAACAACAGAACCTTCTGAATCATTTAAAACAGGGAATGTTGTTAATAAAACAGGATGTTGATTTTGCTCTGTAACATCCATCATCAAAAGTCTTGGTCCTTGTTTTTTAAAGGACACAATACGACTCAGCATAGGAGATTCCATATATTCCCTTGACTGATCATCAAAGGGGAACTCAAGAGCTGGATGTAAAATAAATTCTTGTCCTAAACTTCTAGCGTTTAAAGAAACATAATACTCCCCATGGCTTTCTAGGGCTTTAAGATAAGGTGTCTCTATCATGCTATTCCAACTACTCGACGTATGGAATGCAGTAGGCTTGACCCCACAAGACATTAATATCAAAAGAAAAATCATTATTGCATCCTTAATTTTTTTTGACTGTTGGCATTATGACAATACCTCTGAGTTACGGATAAGGATACACTTATTTTAGGATGTCTCCCCAACTATGAATCTTTCCGAACTTTCTCAACATTTGGAAGAACTTTCACAGATTTTTCATCTTCCTTTTCCGCTCATTCACTTTCATCATATTCATCAATGCCAAAAATCTCTAGAATTTGTGAAAAAATACTGTTCCGAAGAACTTCCTAAATTTACTCAATGGAAACAAGGATTAGAAGCTCGAAATAAAGTGGCTCAACATATTCATAAAATTCAAAATATTGAAACTCATATACAAACTTACAAAGCTCGCCAAGACCATAATTTCATTGAGAATAAATCCTGGATCTCTTTAGAAGATACTAAAAAACAAATTTTATTAGACTGTTATCATAACTTAATTCCTGGAGAATTCGCTCATTTTTTCCCAGAGTATCTTCTAGCTCACCAGATATCTTCCTACTTAGATTACGATGAACTTTTGATGGAAAATATCCAAAGAGCCCACCTTGTCCCTCTATTAGAATCCCACGCTGAAGAGCTTGAATTAAAATATAAAGATGTAATGGAACGTATTAAAATTGTTGAAAAAGGCTTTAAGTTTTCTTTAATTCTTTGTATTTTTATCATTCCTATACCTTTATGCCTCCCTTTTTCTTGGACTCTTTGGAAAAGAAAAAAGAAACTTGAGAAAGATATTTCTCATTTTCAAGAAAAAATACGTCAGCAAAATCTTAAACTCTTAGCATCTCAAGAAAGTTTAGTGATCTTGGATGAGGTAAAGCATCTTACAAACTGTAAAACAAAAGACACTCTCCTTCAAAAAATCAAAGATTTAAAAGAAATCTACACATTCTCAGATCCAAGATTTTGCCAAGAAATGGAATTTCTGAAAAAGATTTATGAATGCAAAGAGTTTCTTAATCTATCTGAAGATTCTACCTTATGGGTCGATATCCTAAAAAATAAAATGTCTAAAATTCATAAAGTGCTAAATGATACCCATGATAACGAGGAACAGATTAATAAATTAAAAAATTCTCAATCTCTTCTATTAAAAGATCATTCATTAAATGATTGGCAAAATAATCTCAGGTCTTTAGATGAGTTTCTCAAAGCCAATAATCCTCTCTTCCCTTTAGATGATGAGCTGATTCAAGAAACCTATGACTTTTTAAATACTCTTTCTTCCCTGCATGAAGAATCTCATGCTCAATTAAAACTGATTCAACAAGGTAAACATCCAGATACTAAAGTTTGGCAATCTTTGAATCATCGATTTCAAGGAAGTTGTCATATAGTGAAGAGTATTGTGCATTATCTTGTAACGCTATATCATCAATATCCATGGTCAAATCATTCTTTTTTATAATTTCTTTTGTAATTTTGATGCCTTATAGTGCTCAAGGAGCCATTAATTGGGATCCTTTTTCTCAGAGTTTCACTGTAGAAGGAATCTCTCAGGCAGGAGGGCCTCCTTATCGCGTTTCAGCACTGGATGCTGAAAATCTTGCTCGGAAGAATGCATTAGAAGTCATAGAAAGACAATTTAAAAGTTGCCATACATCTTCAGGTTCACCGCTTTATACTCTTCAACCACAATGGCATAGCTCAGTTCTTTCTAAGAATAGTGAGATCTATCCTAATGGACTCTGGAAGATTCTTTTATTTGGCAAGATCTTTCAAATTGCATCAGTAGTCACATCTTTAGAAACGTTATCTCTCCAGAAAAAACCCGTTGTATTTACAGCTCAAAATAAATTAGCTTTACAACCTGATGAGTGTGGTCTTATCCCTCTTTACAATCACAATAAAAGAGTTGCTCAAGTCTTATTGATTCCTCTTACCACTCAACCAGATACCAGTTACACTTCTTTATCCGTTGAAACTTCAAAGAAATACCTCTCTATCCCAGATTTTGTGAATACTTCAAATGTTTATCAAGCCTACTCATACTCTTCTGCAAATTAAATTTCTGATCTGTCTTTTGCCTTTCTTGCTCCATGCTGAAAGCATCTCTTTCACGGGATGTGCTGTTAAAGAGAATTCTCCTATCTGCCAATCAGATCCAGTCATCGAAAATTTCCTTAAAGATTTCCCTTCTTTTAAGTGGGATGAAGAATGGACTAAAACGTTTTCTAAAGAAGTTTATAAGTCCTCTTGGCTCTCTGCTTCACTTCTTTCTTCTCTAGAATTTCTGAATCATGCTTATATCCTCTATTCTTCCGATGAAAATAAACGAATTGAATTTCTAGATGTTGGTTTATATGATTCTTTTGGTTTTCATCGCTGGAATTGGACAAGATCTCAACAAGATCCCTACTTCTTACTTGAAGATTCTAAAATTTTAGAAAGAAGTACTGCTTGGCTCAAAAGATTCATTCCACATCACTTAAATAAATCTTTTAATACACTAGATGTTATTTTTTATTCCGATTTTCCATCTCCACTATTTCAAGAAATCTCTTTAGAGTTCAAGACATATTCTAAAGATCTTATCTGGGTACCCATTGCCTCTTCCTCTAAAGACACAACTTTTCAACTCACTTTGAATCATCCAACAGTATTCAATCGAAAACCCACAACAGTACTAAAGTTTCTTCAAACGCAATTTCCTAAGCTAAGTTTAAAACTTTATCCCAATAAGCCTCAGAATCCTTCTAATTCTAAACAATCCATTATTATTCAAACTCCAAAGCAATAAATTTATTGATTATTAGATAATACTATACTAAAAAAATTTATATGAATTTAGTTTTTATCAAAAAATGTGCTCTCGTTTTATTTTTCTTGATATTCTTTAAGGTTCAAGCTTTTGATATTAATGAATTTAATAACTATTCTTATTTTTTTGAAAAAGAGCACCTGTTACAAACACTAGAAGAGTTAAAATCGAGTAATTTCTCTTTGCTTCCCATTCAATTACCTCAACACATCCTGAGCTTGCCTAAAATCACCCCGGAAGACTGGCCTCAAAGGTGGTTTCCTCTACTTAGCCTTGATAAAGATATTCCTCCTTTTCTCAATTCTGATTTAAGAAGTGAAATGAATGAATTAGGGTTATTTTTCGAAAAAATCGTTAATGAATCGTTGTCTGGTCAATTAATATCACTGACTTTAGACCACCCTTATATTCTTAGTGAACATTTCAAAAAAACGATTGTCACAACTTCTGGATGGCATCCTGATCTTGGATTTTGCAGAGTGATCATTCCTCTTCATACACCCACAACAATGTATACAACTCAGGAAGCTTTAGAATACGAAAACGTTATTGACCCTGAATTTGTTATCCCTGCTTCCATACTCTTGCATACTGCCCTTATTTTTACTGGTAAAGATGCAAACATCATAAAAAAACTTCCCCTATGGCACAGTCGTCCCGATGGCGATCATTCTAGAAGTCTTCTTGTGTTTGATTATGTAGTATCAGATTCATGAAACTCTATTATTTGCCAGAATCTTTTTACAAAAAACTACCGTGAAACCTACTAAAAAACACTCTCATACTTGGCACGGATTCTGTGATCTGATCCCTACAGATCTCTCAAAAGACTCCCTTTTCTTTCCTCTAGTTCCTTCAGAAATTCAATATTTCTCTCAAGTCTTAAGGTTAAGATCAGGAGATCACATTAACCTTACAGATACAAAGGGCTCTCTTGTAGAATTAGAAATTAGCTCTATGGATAAATCAGGAATCCAAGGCAAAATGATAACCCGTTTTTTTAGGGAACACCCCGGTGATCTGACTTTAGTCATCCCTATGCCTAAAAAAGATGCCATAGAAGAAGTTTTAAGAGTCTGTGGTTATTATGCTGCAACTTTAGTGATTCTAAATATGAATGAGCCTATTCCGGAAAGATGGTCTAAAATCCTTCAAGAACAACTACGCATTTCTAAAGGAGTTTGGAAATCTTCTATTTTAACTTTTCCAAGTTTAGAAGCTTATCTTTTAGATGCCTATGAACATAATAAGTCTTTAGGTTTAGCTGTAGAGCCTGATCTGTGGAAAGAATCATTTCTGAAAAACAAGACAGAGAATGTATTCTTAAATCCTTTAAAAGATCTTTTGATAAAATCTCCTATCAAAACTTTTCTCATAGGAAATGAATCTGGATGGAATCTTGAACACCGTAAAATCTTCTCAATATTCCAGGAAAAAGATCCTAATTTTATCACTCCGTTTCATTTAGGAGACATTACATTTCGTGTTGCTGATGCTGCTCATTACGTTTCCCACGTTTTTCATGCCTTGAACCACAGTAAGCCGCTAGAGTTATAATGATTATCCCTAAACTTTCCCAAGGAAAGTGAGATTGATGAGAGTCTAAAGAAACAACTCCGCAAAAAGATGATTTTGACTTTATGGGGTCTGTTTTAAGTGTGATCTTGGGAGCAGCATCTGATGATCCTACATCTCCTTGTGATAATGCTGGAGAAGGGCTTGGAAGGATTCCATTTTTTCCTGATGTTTCCAGAAATCCAAATTCATAGAAAAGATGATAGATGTCTTTTTCTAATCCATAAATTTGTTTTGCGGCCTGCCCTAAAGTAACTATGGCATCATAATATCGAGCATTCCACTTAAGTCCTTTAAAACTTTCAAAAACAATATGATCCATTTTAAAGGTGCCATCTGAATCGGTTCCTAGTCTTTGTCTTCCTTGCCATAAGACTGAACTCCAAAAAGAAGCATATTGATGTGAATTTCGAGAAGAATTTTCACTGGGTATATAGTTAGAAACATTGCCTTTTGTGATGGTTGCTTGCCTTAAGGGAGAGCCTGTGGAAACAATACTGGAAGCTAATTGATTTCTTCCTGTATAAGCATAATTCATATAATCAGCATATCCTTCATGCATCACACCTGATTGACCTGTGATCTTCTTAAGATTGTCATAGAGGATATGATGTCCAAATTCATGTCGAACGACATCTCCATCTTTACCTAAAAGTTTTAAATAGACGGGTTTACGAGGAGGACTATCTCCATTCTCAGGATCATATCCTGAGCCTATGATAATAGATGGATTATCCGTTCCTGATTCTCCATACGGAAGATACATGGCATTTTCATCGGTATATTTCCCATTAGAAGGGTTAAAGATTCTAGCTCTTGTATAGACTTGTAGAGGTAAAGGCAGAAGTTGATCAGAGCTCTTACCTAAAAGATTTTGCGCCCAGTTAACATATTCTACTAATGAAAAATAAGAGAATACTTCATCATATTTTGTTTGTTTATATTTAATAGAAGTGAAATCTCCTCTATCTCCTAATGCATAATAAGAACAAAGTTCCGGGATAAATTCTTGATTTCGACAACTGTAGACTTCTATGTGTTTATTTTTGAGATACTTACCAGAATATTCCAGTTGTTGAAGAGTCACTTTTTCTTCATCGGGATGAATAAGAATATTATCCCGGTGAACATTTGCATGCCCCTCTAAAAAAAATCCTAAAGATTCAAGGTTCATAATATTGCCATTCCTACTTTCAACAATCACTTCTAATGGGATAGGTTTCTTTTGAATAATTAAACGATATGCAGGAAGTAATTGTGATGAATTTAAAGGAACCCAGAGTTTTTCTTGGATCTTAATATTCTCCATAGGCACTTTTAACTCTTGAGAAATCTCAGATAAAACCTCTTGAATACTCATAAAGCTTTCTAAAGGATCCAAAATTTGATCTTCTTTTTCTGGATTTTGTAACCATATAGGAATATTCCCTTGAGTGGTCTCACCCATAGATTTTAAACCAACACCCCAAACTTTTTTATGATGTGCCCAAAGTTGCCATTCATTTTGAGACTGTTTCCATTCCATATCTGGATGATAAAAGTCATCTGTAAAAGACATTCCGGGAGACTGATAGGAAAGATGAGATTTAAGAGCAACCTGACGGGAAAAAGACATTTGGAAGAATGGAGGAAAAAATTGCTTAACGTCTTCCTTTCCACAACTCATTATTAGCATTAAGATAAAAACCATGAAGATTTTATCGGAAAAAAATTCCCCCTCTCTGTCCTACTTTTTGACTCTTTTGCAAGTCCTGATTATGTCTTGCTTATTGCCTGGATGTTCAAAGACATCTCCTCAAAGCAAGGTTTTATCTCAAAAAACTGAGTCTACCGTTTACTTTTATTGGAGCACTGAGCCTGTTTCTCCTCTTTGGGTCCAAGATCTGATCAAATCTCACCCATCACCCAATAAAACACCTACAGATATTGAGTTTTCTTCAGAAATCAAATTTAGTAAAAATTTATTTTTAAATAGAAAAAATAAGAACAATCTTGTTGTAGCTATTTTCCAAGGCACTCTTCTGAATTCTTACAAGATAATTTCCACAGATATCCGTGTTTCTCCTTTAGGAGAGCATCCAAAAGTCAGTTCTGATCCTTTGACTTTATTTTCAGATTATAAAGATTGGTTAGATTATTTAGAGGTTCTTGATAGAAACCTTTCCCAAGGAAAAGAAGCTCCTATAGCCCTAGCGTTCACAACTGATCTTCTCATTAAGAGCAGTTCTCCTTCAGGAGAACCTTTAAGGAAAAGCTATATTGATTTCTCAACTAAAAACTCTACCTGGTTAAAAAGTCATCAATGTAAAGAAGCTCTTAACTGGTGTCTTGCTCTTGCAAGAGAATCACTCACCACTCAAGATAATTGTGATGATCTGAGTCCTTTATTCTCAGGATTGGGTTTTGCGATAGGGTCTTCTTGTCAGCAGAGTCTACCTAAAGCTTGGCAGTCTTTTGATGCCACTGCTTATCAAAATTGGAAGGATCTTTCGAAGGCTTATAAAGATCTGAGAGCGTTTTAGAGATTTTATTCCTCTGTATCATCTCGCGAATTTAGTATCTTCGATCTTTTTTGTTTGACAAGTTCCGCAATTTTATCCACCTCAGTTATCAGTTCTTCACTAAACAAGTTAGAATCATTAATATATGCGGAAAAAGATTGAGTGGTTACTCCTGTGTCTACGAGCAGGAAATACTTAGATATAGTCTCAAATAATTTTTTATCTTTAATTATTAGGCTCTTATCAGAACTCAACGTAACATACGGAGTCCATAAAGTCTTTATTCTAAAACATACTTGAAAATACATAAAAAGATCATGGAGATTCTTTGTATTAATAGTAGTAAAAAGGCTTTCTTCTAATAATTCAAAATAGAGATCTGAGTCTTTATCATATTTATAGAAGCTATCTTCTATTATTTTATAAATGGTTGCGTTTATACCTTTGATAAAGTCTGAAGATAGATCTTTACCAAAAATATTTAAAGATATGTTATTTAAATCTTTTAAGGTACGTGCGAATTTATCTATATCCTCATTTTTTCTAATATTTTCAGTGTCTGTTAATGTAGTGACTGTTAATTTCCTCATAGGGCTATTAGGGCTACTGAGTTTTTTAATAAGAAATTGAATTTCAGATTGTTGTGCCATTACAGAAACTTGAAATGCTGTTATCAATACAAGTAAAGTTTTATTTAAATAATTCATCTTTTTCCTTTTAATTCGTCCGCCCCGAAGGGGTTAGGGGTTTAAACCCCCACCTTCAGGTGGGTAGCTTTAGCTGGTATTTGGTGGGACTTTCAGTCCCTTAGCCCTAACCCACCGGCTTCAGCCGGTGGTTGTTAAGTACTTTTTTATAATTATATTTTATTTAAAAATTTTTCAAGAACTTTTTATTTTATGTGTTTTTTGAACATGGAATGTATCTGTACAGGGTTTTTAAGCCCCAGTTTAATAGAAACTTTTATAGAGAAGGTAAGTTGTTTTGTTATTATCATTAGCTCAATTTTTAGCCATGATCTGAGTTAGAAATTGTGCTTTTGAATTCTTTATTTCGAACTGAAATTATTAATATAAATAACAGTATACCTTGTGTTTCATGTTTTTGTAGTCCCTGTAGAAGTACGATAAGACAAATCTATTCCCTCAAGATTCATAAATGTTTCTATACCATCAAATTTACTTAAAAAACCTTTTATGTTTTCATTGATTTCAAAATTTGACTCAGCAAAGTTTATGAGTGGTTCTGAAATGAATTTAGCTGCTGTAAGGGCAAAATATGAGTTAATGTCAAATTTGGTGTTTCAAGCTAAGCAGCGGGGTTAGATTGATCATCACATAAAGCCTCCTTAAAATAGACACCACGAAGAAGTTTGAATCCTTTTAATTTCCTCCATTTAGATTCAGCAGATTGAACCAATTTAAAGCT
>CANGWC010000004.1 GCA_947457515.1 Silvanigrellaceae bacterium | reverse complement strand
TCTATTTGATTTTAGATTTTAAGTAACTAAAAAACAATAGAATTTGCGATCACAATATTTGCTTTAAGTCAAAAAAAATTTTCATGAGGTGGCCCTGCTTAAATCCACCTGTAGGACATTGGGTATCTCCAGTATTGAGTGCTGTGGCTACCACTCCTGCATTAGCTCCAGATAAGGATGCTGTTCCATTCAGTCCATTACAGATCTTTTTAGAATTGTAATTTGTATCCACTGTGGATTTATAAATACTGTCTCCATCCACATCGACAAATGATTCGTATTTCTTTCCTCCTTGAGGGCAGTCGGGATCATTGATGGGAAGATCTGTAGCCACAATCTTGAGATCTCCGGGTTTGGTGATGGTGGCTGTTGTTGTCGCTAGATTTTTAAAACAAATTACTGTTTCTTTATAGTCTGTATCTACTCCTTCTTGATACACATCATCTTTAATTTTTTGGTCTATCCATGTGGTGGTGAGAAATCCACCTTGTAAACATCTGATATCACTTAAAGGGATTTCTTCAACATGTACCTGTTTAAATCCAATATTTGAATCACCTATAGCAGGAAGTCTTACTGCAGCAGGCTTTATACAAAAACTCAGAATAAATAAAATAAGTAACACATTTCTATATCGATATTTTAGTAAGAGTTTATAATGGTTACTTTATTCTGAGTGAAACTTTTTAATGACGATTTTATCTTTTATGAGGAAGTTTATTCCCAGTTATTAAGGAGAAACAATGGCACATCGAGGTGTTCCATAATTATAATTATCTGTTGCGTTATAATAAAGATCCTTATAAAATCTACCAGATAAAGAACCAAAACCAGTTAACCCATATTGCATGGTTGTTGCCACTCTTGTCGCAACTGTAAAATTCAGTGAAAAATAATCACTAAAATACTTTTGATTTGGACCTAAAGTAAAAGCATAGGAAGGTTTGGGAAGAAGATTCTGATAATCCCAATCTGCAACATAAAACGTAGTTGTTGCTACAGGGAAAGCATAACCCAAATTAGCATCACTAATCACAGTCGTCACTCTGTCTGAAGTACCCCAATAAACTGATTTTTGCCTTGTGGTATTATTGATTAAATTTTCATAATATCCATCAAGAAATTCTCCATAGTTACCAATGAGATCTCTTGCTCCGTATCTTGAAATACAATATTTTGTAGCCACATTCCCTGTTTGAAAAAACTCATTGGCATTATAAGTTACATCTTGATAATTATGTAAAAGATCCACATTACAAGACATATAACCTGCATAGGGAACTGAGGCATAACTTAAATTACCACCTACATTGGAAATTATTGTATCTGGAGTTCCATAGTTCGCTACAAACTCTTCCATTTCTGTTTGAAGATGCATCGATCTTGGTGTACCTGCTGCTGTGTACCCTGCAGCCGTTCTATTGGCACATCCTTTACGACTGGCATACCAATCAATGCTTGTTACAGGAGTTTGTGTTGTTGCACTGCTTAAAGTTGCTGTACTGCTAGAAATACAATTTGTAGCTGTGCATGTTCCTGGTGTTCCGTTAGTAATGGAGCCACTACTCATATAAGGTTCATATTTATCAATCGCATACGTATAAGGAACGACTGTTGTATTAGCAAACTCATGCACTGGCCAATCATCTAAATGCACCATGACCATTCCATTGGGAACATTCCCTGCAACTCTAAAGGTACTCAGATTCTGGCTGTAAGGACTGGTTGAGTTTTGGACACAGAGTTTAAAGTATCGATAATCCCATGCTGCCGTACTAAAAGGCGCTGCAGTGAGATCAAAGCCACACTTAGAGTCTGAGTTAAATGCTCCACTAGCTGCTGTTCTGTAAGTGGTATCTGTACAACTGGCAAAGTCTGTCACCACTGTGACTCCTGCTAAAGAGCTTTCACAGTTCCATGCTTGAATTCCTGCTTTTGTGGAACTGTACGCCAGTTTAATCGTAGGTGCTGCTCCATCTGCACTGATAATCTCCCAATAAAACCTTGCTTTGGTTCCTTCACTGTCATTTTGAAATTTAGAGATTAAAGGCCCGGCTGTTTCTCCATTGGAGCCATTACAAGAATAAGCTGTAGCTGTGGCGACGACTTCTGTCGTATCTAAGACTCCATCTGTCCCTACAAAATAAGCCCCATTACTGGAATTCACATGATCGTATCCAAATTCAAATCTGACTCCCCCTACAGGACACGCTGTATTATCTCCTGCTGTCCCATTGCCAGAGGTAAAGGATGTACTTTTAGAGAGCCAATTGAGTCCATTACAAATATAGGTGCTTGTGTAACCTGTATCCGTTCCCACATCATAGACTGCGTTACTATTATTATCTTGAAACCGATCTAATCTGTAACCTCCGGCTCTACAATTAGATCCTGCATTTTCTGTAGTAACGAGGAATCCTGCTCCTGGTCCATTACAGATCTTCTTTACGGCATAATTGAGATCTGGGCCCGATGTGCAATTAGAATCTCCATTGCTATCAATACACGTTGTGAGTTGAGTCCCACCTGCAGGGCAAGTGGTGTCTCCGGAAGCTAGAGTTGTGGAAAGTACGAGAGCTTTCTGTCCGTTACAGACTTTATAAGTGTTACTGTTTTTGTCTATGGTCGCTTCATAGGTTCCGTTATTATTGATATCTGTAAATGTGGTGACTTGAGTCCCTCCACTGGTACAAGTGCTATCTCCGGAAGCTATGGTGGATGTTAAGGTTACACTATTAGATCCATTACATGTATAACGAACACTATAGAAAGTATCCACTGCTGACTCATACGTTCCATTTCCATTCATATCTGTAAAAGATTCTGATTTGTTCCCTCCCGCAGGACATTGAGTGCTTCCGCTAGCTAAAACACTTGTCACAATCACAGCATTAGCTCCCGATAAGGATGCTGTTCCATTGAGCCCATTACAAATCTTCTTAGAATTGTAATTTGTATCCACTGTAGACTTATAAATACTGTCTCCATCCACATCGACAAATGATTCGTATTTCTTTCCTCCTTGAGGGCAGTCGGGATCATTGATGGGAAGATCTGTAGCCACGATCTTGAGATCTCCAGGTTTGGTGATAGTGGCTGTTGTTGTCGCTAGATTTTTAAAACAAATGACTGTTTCTGTATATCCAGTGTCTATTCCTTCTGTATAAACATCATCATTGATTTTTTGATCTATCCATGTGGTTGTGAGAAATCCACCTTGTAAACATCTGCTATCACTTAAAGGGATTTCTTCAGTATGAACCTGTCTAAATGGAACGGCTTTTTTTAAAGATTCTGCGTCATCTAACGCTGGAAGCTTTACTGGAGCAAGCTTTATACAAAAACTCAGAATAAATAAAATAAATAACACATCTCTATATCGATATTTTAATAAGAGTTTATGATAGTTACTTTATTCTTCCCTTAAATTTTTAATGACGATTTTTAATGATATCGGGAATTTTATTCCTAGTGATTAAGGTGAAAGAATGGCACACCGCGTACTTAAAGAAACATCTGAGGTTGTCGCATCACGAGAAAGATCTTTTTCAAAACGACCTAGATAAGATCCATAACTCCAGGAACCATAGCCATTGATAGCCACTTTAGTAGCTGTGGAACTGTCTAATACAAATTCATCTCCAAAGAATTTAAGAGAGGGGATCCCTCCTAATGTATAGGTTTGAGGAAGAAGATTTTGATAATCCCAATCTCTAATAAGATATCTTTGAAGACCTCCTGTTATGGGAAATAAATATCCTAAAGTAGTATCATCAATATTTGTGGAAACTATATCTGAAGTACCCCAGTAAATAGATTTTATTCTTGTGGTATTATTATTAAGATTATCATAATAACCATCATTATATTCAGAGAAATTACCGATGAGATCTCTAGCTCCATAACGAGAAATACAATTTTGAGTACTGATATCTCCCGTTAAGTAAAATTCATTCCCATTATATGTATTGTCTAAACTATTATGTTTAAGATCGATATTACACCCTTGGTATCCAGAAGTTATAACATTAACTGTATTTCCAGTGATTTGGTTACCATAGGCTGATATGTATTCATCTGGTGTTCCATAATTAGCTACAAATTGTTCTAGCTCTGTTTGCATATGAATAGTGCGGGAAGTTGATACTCCTGTATAAGCTGCGTTTATCCTGTTTGCACAACCCTGACGACTGGCATACCAATCCATACTGACACTGGGGGTTTGTCCTGAAGAACTGTCTAGAATTCCTGTGGATGCAGAAACACAACTGGTATTGGTACAACCTCCAGGTACCCCATTGGTGATAGCTCCACCACTTAAGTAAGGCTCCCATTTATCAATAGCGTAAGTATAAGGATTGATGCTTGTATTAGAAAACTCATGCACTGGCCAATCATCTAAATGCACCATGACCATTCCACTGGGAACATTGCCTGCCACCCTAAAACTACTCAAAGTTTGAGTATTGGGAGAAGTTGAATTTTGAGCACAAACTTTAAAGTAACGATAGTCCCATGGTGCAGTACTAAAAGGTGCTGATGTCAGATCAAATCCACACTTAGAAAAAGAATTCAAAGATCCACTTGCTGCTGTTCTATAAGTCGTATCTGTACAACTAGAAAAGTCTGTGACTACAGTCACTCCAGCTAAGGAAC
Organism: Silvanigrellaceae bacterium; assembly: GCA_947457515.1. Taxonomy (GTDB): domain Bacteria; phylum Bdellovibrionota_B; class Oligoflexia; order Silvanigrellales; family CANGWC01; genus CANGWC01. Next base: position 39,580 of record CANGWC010000004.1, on the reverse strand, counting down.
TTTCACAGTTCCATGCTTGAATGGCTGCTTTCGTAGAAGCATAAGCAAGTTTTACATTAGGTTGTGCTCCATCAGCAGAGATCATTTCCCAATAGAATCTTGCGTTTGTTCCTTCACTATCATTTTGAAATTTAGAGATGAAAGGTCCCGCAACACCATTGGATCCATTACAAGAATACGCTGTAGCTGTTGATACAATCTCTATCGTATCTAAGACTCCGTCTGTTCCTACAAAATAAGCTCCATTACTGGAATTCACATGATCGTATCCAAATTCAAAACGCACACCTCCTGTTAAACAAGCCGTATTATCTGCAGCTGTTCCATTACCCGATGTGAAAGAAGTGCTCCGGGATAGCCAGTTCAAACCATTACAAATATAAGTACTGCTATATCCTGTATCAGTTCCTAAATCATAAATAGCATTGTTATTATTATCTTGGAATCGTTCTGACCTGTATCCTCCTGCTTTACAATTAGCTCCAGGGTTCTCATAAGTGAGTATAAAACCAGCTCCTGGTCCATTGCAGATTTTTTGAGTGGCGTAATTGAGATCTGTTCCTGATGTACAGGTATTATCTCCATTACTATCAACACAAGTCGTCAGTTGAGTTCCTCCAGCGGCACAAGTTGTATCTCCTGAAGTGAGAGTTGTTGTTAAAGCTAAAGCTTTTTGTCCATGACAGATCTTATAAATACGACTGTTTGTATCTATTGTGGATTCATAGGTTCCATTATTATTCATATCCGTAAAAGTATTGATCTGAGTGCCTCCATTAAGGCACGTACTATCATTGAGTGGAACTGTAGAGTTAATAGTGACGCTAGGAGATCCATGACATATGTATCTTACACTGTGGAAAGTATCTATGGTGGATTCATAAGTTCCATTTCCATTCACATCAGTGAAGAGATCGACTTTAAATCCTCCTGTAGGACATTGTGCATCTCCCGTCGTTAAAACTGTGGCTACAATACCTCCATTAGAACCTGATAATGAGGCTGTTCCACTCAAACCTGTACAGATTTTCTTATAATTATATTGAGTATCTATAGTAGAATCATAAAGACTATTACCATCAACATCTATAAAAGACTCATATCTCTTTCCGCCTTGAGGACAATCGGTATCATTTGTTGCGATATCTGTTGCGATGATTTTAAAATCTCCTGGTTTCGTTAAAATAGGTGTTGATGTGGCAAGATTTTTAAAACAAATCACTTTCTCGGCATAGTCTGAATCCACTCCTTCAGTGTAAATATCATCATTGATTTGTTGATCAATCCAAGTGCTAATACGAAGTCCACCTTGCAAACATCTGCTATCATTAATTGCGATTTCATCAGTATGTGTTTGTCTAAAAGGAACGTTAGAACTGATAGACTGTTTATTTTTTAAGACAGGAATCCTGATTGCAGGGGGATTATCTGTGCAAAAAATAAGACCAAAAAGAATCAGAAGCATCTTATTCTTATCGAAAATTAAAGAATTTTTTTAAAGAAGAATGGGATGCCTAATTGATGTAAAATATGACAATGAGAGGAAAATAATTCCTAGAGTTTTTGCTCAACGGAAGTAATAAGGCCTTGTTGAGAAGGAATGAGCTTACGGTTATCTAAGTAGAATGTAGGTGTTGCAGAAATCCCAATATCTGTAAGACTTTCTAGTGTTTTTTGAACTTGTTTTTGAACTTCTGGTTTATCAATACAAGCTTTAAATTTAGGAAGATCTAAGCCTACATTTTGAGCAATAGTCATCGCTTGATTGATAAATTCTTTACGCTGATTAGGAGAGACTGGTTTTAAAGCTTCAAAGGAGATTTCATAAGCTTTAGCATGATATTTCCAGAAAGCTTCCATGCTTTCTTTTTGAGCACAGATAGAACCTTGAATTAAGATTCCGCTAAGTCCTTTAATATCTAATGGAAAATTAATCTGAACGTATTTGATTTTATCAGGATGTTTCTTCAAAAGCTCCTCTATTTGAGGCTTTACACTCCGACAATGCGGACACATATAGTCTGATACTCCTATGAGAGTATGAGGAGCATCCTTAGGTCCTTTAAAAGGATAAGAAGAGGTATCTATTTCAATGAGTGGGGCTACGGGAGTTTTAAGATTTACTTTAAATGCTTTTTGATCTTCTAACTCTTGAATTTTTTGTTGAGCGACTTGGATCGTTTTTTGTTGAGCGATGTAATTTTCCATCTGACCTTTGACTTGATCAAAAGAGACATTAGGAGGAAGAGATGCTTTGTTTTTTTCGTAGAAAGCACGAAGTTCATCGGAACTGATTTTAGGAACAGGTAACAGTGACTTTAAAGAAGGAATGTTACTCAAAGGAGTTGAAGGCTTAACAGATGTCTTGCTAAGAACAATTCTCAGTGCCAGTTCTTTTAAGATTTGTTCTTCACTTTCTAAAGACTGACTACGCACTTGATGCAATGCATCTTGAGTATCTAAAGGTAGATCATTTTCTTTTAAAGGTACGTTTTTGATGCTGAGGATATCTTCAGAAACTGTTTTAGCAGAACAAGATCCTTGAGGTTCCGCTATGACCTCCTGTTTACTTTCCACAGGAGAAGCTTTGACAAGAGTTAAGGTAGCTGATGCCCCAATAATAGATCCTAAGGTAATACAACCTAGGGTCATAAGAATAAGAGAAGAATTTTTCATGATTAGAAGGTAGCATAGGAAATCTAGTGCTTCAATTTATCGATACCCACTATATCAAGTGGAAGAGGAATGGTTATCCACGAATTTTGTGGATAAGATTCTCTATTTTTTGACGTTTTTTCAACGTTCACAAGAAGATGAATATGACTGCTTCAAGATGAAGCAACATGTCTCTTTTTGAGTGATTGAAAATCACTCAAATGATTCATATTTTGGTTCATTCACATCCCTAAAATACATTATAACCCATTGAAATTTATTATTTAATTTACTATAATCTCTAAAATATATCAACTTTCAGCATGGTAAGTTGATTCACTCAGTTCAAATGCCAAATTTTGATTCTTTATGTAAAAATTCCTGTGGAGCAAGAAATAAGATGAGTGAAAATAGAGTGAACTCGATCTTTGAAAAGGGAACTTTAAGCTGGTTAGAGGAAGTATCGAAAACAGGGATCACTTCTGATGAAGTTATTGAGCTATTAGACACTCAGTCTTTTTTCACACTTCTGAAATTGCCTTATCCTAAAACACAGGAAGCAGTGCTTGAAAAACTCATCTCTGAAGACATGATTACACGCAGTGAAGATGATTATAATATTACAAGATTTGGAGCGTTACTCTTTGCTAAGAACCTTTCAGACTTTAAAGATATTGCCAGAAAAGCTCCTCGTATTATTGTCTATACTGGAGATTCAAAAACCCATACAAAACGCGAAGAGATTTCTTTAACCGGGTATGCCTGTGGATTTGAAAACCTTATCAAATCTACCATGGCTCAACTTCCTCAAAGTGAAGTCATTGTAAGTGGTTTAAGAAAAGGATTGATTTTGATTCCTGAAATCATCATCAGAGAACTCATTGCTAATGCTTTAATTCATCAAGACTTCAATATTACTGGAGCGTCTGTCATGATCGAAATTTACTCCCATCGAGTAGAAATTTCTAATCCTGGAGAATCCACTGTCCCTACAGAGCGACTCATCGATGGGTACGAATCTCGAAATGAGAAAATAGCTTCTCTTCTTCGGAGAATGGGCATCTGTGAAAAAATAGGAAGCGGAATCAATAAGATCATTCAATCTGCAGAGAGTCATCAGTTACCTCCCCTTGATTTTCGAACGATCTTTAGAAGAACCCTAGTTGTGGTCTTTGGACATAAACCTTTTGAATCTATGGATCGGAGTGAAAGAGTTCGATCTTGTTATCAACACTGTTGCTTGTCATGGCTTTCAGCAAAAGCTATGACAAATCAAACTTTAAGAGATCGATTTGGAGTATCCGAAACTCAAAGTGCTTCTATATCTCGTATTATCACCATGGCTCTTGAAAAAGGTTTGATCAAAGCCGATGAGTCCTCAGGATCTACTCGAAAATTTGCAAGATACATTCCTTTTTGGGCCTAATCTTATTTTAGTGATTGCCTTTATTTCAGCCCAGTATTTTATTAAATTATCGTAATTATTAAGTTTTCTTATTTTAGCGATTGCTTAAAGAGCCGGGATCTTATTCCCAATATCTAATCCATCTCCCTGGATCAATTGCATGCTACTTTGTTATCTATGCAACCTCTATCTTCAATTCTGGATCAATTTTTTCTACAAGATTCATCAGTCTATCAACAGTAAAAAGATGAATGCGGTACTTTATAATTTCATTAATTCGAGCTGGATCTATTTTTAATTTCTCAGCTAATTGCGCCTGAGTGATATTGTTTTTCTTTATATACACAACAAATTTCTTACAAAGTTTGTACTTCAAAATATCTGATTTAGATGCATCATCGGAAAGCACATGTGAGGGCTCTGCTTTCTCTAATTTTTCTCGAATGAGTTTAAGATCGTTTTCGTTAGGAAATACCATATATTTTACCCTTTCTTTGATCTCTATAAGCATTAACCAAATCAATCGGTATTGTTTATTTTTTATCTTTATTTAAATATCTAACTTTATTGAATTATTCTATTTGACTGCTAATCTATCTCCCGGGGATCTTATCCCCAATATCTAATCCATCTCCCTGGGGAAGAAGTGCTAAAGGGTTATAGGGTTTCCCAGTAAGACTTCTGACTTCAAAATGAAGATGGGGTCCTGTTGCTCTTCCCGTTGCACCCACTTCAGCGATCAGATCACCTACTTTAACTTTGGTACCTTTACGTTTTAGAGTGCGGTGTAAATGACCATAAAGGGTATATCCAAAGCGATGTTTAATAACCATAGCCTTACCATAAGATCCTTTACGACCAGAGAAAATCACTTCTCCATCCCACGATGCAAAAACTGGAGTTCCTTTAGGAGCAGAAATATCTGTACCTCCATGAATTCTAGGACCTCTCACTCCGAAGTGACTTGTGACAACTCCCTTAGGTAATGGCCATAAAAGTCTTTGTTTATGGGGACTGATTTTAAGAGGTTCTTGATAGGTTTCTTTAGGAGGCTGAAGTGATTCTTCTTCTAGAGGAAGATCATCAATAAAACCTTCGTTGGTAAAAGGCTCGGAAGATTTTTCATGGGGACTTAGGAATACGCAGTGACTGAGAAGAGCCATTAAAATTAAAGTTTTTGAGATCATATTAATTTGGAGGAGAGAACGTGAATGGATAATAAACATTTACAGATCCATTCCCTCTAGGTTTAGGAAATTCCCAAAGTTTTAAATTAGATATCACACAATTTTCTAATTCAGAAAGATGAACTCCTGACTCTGAAATAGAGGCGGAAGTTACTCTTCCATCTGATCCAATGACAAATTGAGTCACGATCTTACCAGAAAGTCCTTTGTTACCTTGAAGACTTCTTTCGTAACAAATTTTAATTTCACTCAAATGAGCCTTGATCACAGATTCGATTTCTTGTTTTGTGAGAACTCCTTCTTCTTTTTTAAGAATGGATTCTTTTACGGGACTGAATTTAAATACATAAGAAATATTAGCAGAACCGTTCTTCCCCCTAGGCTTCAGGAATTGCCAACTTTGCAAAGCAGATGAAACACAATTTTCTAATCCATAATCATTAAAATCTGATTCTGAAATAGAAAGAGAAGCTGCTCTCCCTGTTGAATCAATGATAAATTTAACCTTGAATTTACCCTCAATATCTTTGTTACCTTGAAATTTTTTTTGGTAACACATTTCAATTTCACCTGTATGAGTTTTAATCACAAATTCTACTTCTTCTCTTGTGCGAGTTTCTACTTCCTGTTTTTTAACATTATCATAATATATAATTAAAATTAAAACTAACGAAAAAGTAGAAAACTTCCAAAGATCGTTGGGTGTACTGTGTAAAGAAGAAAGTTTATGAATATACCTCCTCATATTAATTTAGTTTAATTCAAAGGAGAGAACATGAATGGATAAGAAACATTCACAGATCCACCCCCTCTAGGGTTAGGGAATTTCCAACGTTTCACAGCGGATACAATACAACTTTCTAATCCAGAATTATTAATTCCTGATTGAGAAATAGAAGCTGAGGTCACTCTTCCTGCTGATCCAATGACAAATTGAGTCATGATTCTACCAGAAAGGCCTTTGTTACCTTGAAGACTTCTTTCGTAACAAATTTTAATTTCACTTAAATGAGCCTTGATCACAGATTCGATTTCTTCTCTTGTGAGACTTCCTTCTACTACAGGATCACCTTCAGGGACAACAATGGCTTCAGCTTTAAGAGCTTTACGGGATCCATCACTGGAAGCTCCACCTGGACCTCCAGATCCTCCGGCACCTAAGCCTCCGGCTCCGCCACCAATACCAGCAACTGCTCTTCCAGGTCCACCAGTGCTGACTGTGTTACCTTTACCCAGACCACCTAATCCATAGGACTTATCTTTAGAAGATCCTGAACCTCCGGAAAGTCCTCCACCTTGACTGCTTAAGCCGGTAGAGACTTTACCTACGGCATCAATATCCATTGTTTTGCCGAGACCAGCAGCTAACTTATCTAAGTTGATCCCTGATGCTGGGCCTGTAGGTTTATTTTCTACACCCATAGCACTGGTTTTTTGGTTACCTTGTCTTGCAGAAGCAAATGCTCCAGAAGTTCCGCCTTTAGGTCCACCACTATTTCCTGCAGGAGCTTTAGACTGTGGTCCTAAAGCTTTATCTGTAGACTTTGTCTCACCTTTTGTTCCACCGAGTTTTGCAACGGGAGTAGGAGGTTTGACCTGTGGAGGTTTCAAAGAGGTAATAGCTTGAGTTGAAGGCTTTTGAGCAGCTTTAGGAGTGAGCTTAGCTGGATCTACAGAAGGAGGAGTAGGCTTTGGTTTAGGAGGTGGAGGTGGTGGTACAGGCTTTGCTTTAGGAAGTTCAACAAGTTTAGGAGGTTCTACCTTAACGGGAGGTTTAACTTGGGGAATAGGTTTAGGTTCTACCTTACTCATATTTAAGTAAGTAGACCATGCATCTAATTCTTGTTCTTTTGGTTTCACAGGTCCCATAGAAACAATGGAAGCAACTGCACCTATATAAAGAATCATCGCATAAAGAAAAATAATGGGTTTACCATCAAGATCCGGGAAGTGGGGAAGATTCAGTTTAGGTAAAGCAACATGGTAAAAAAAGTAAGAAAGAGGACCATGTTTAACTAGAGCAGCGTCAGTTCTATTAAGAGGGACTACTGTAGGCCCCTGAACACTTTGAAAGTTTTTGCCTTGTCGGATCTTAGCTTTCATGTCTTCATTAAGACTTAAGGTAACTCCCGTAGAATCAACCTGTCCTATTTTATAATTACGAACATCAGCTCGAGGACCCACGCCGATGATATGACCATCTTCCTCATTACCAATCATAACCACTTTTTCAAGTTTCTTTTCTGATGATTTGCCGTAATGTCTTACATCCAGAATACTTTGTTCCCAATAAGCTACCACTTCTAAGGTAGAACCTGAGGCTTGTAATTTCTGAGGTGAAAAAATACTTTGATGAACAATTCTTTTTTGTTTTTGTTGTTCTTGAATGGCACCTGGAACTTCTTGTTCTGAAGCATCTAAAACATCTATTTTAATAGAGCCTATATAAATGACATCGCCTTTTTTTAAGGTAGCAACAACATCTATTTTGGTGCCATTTAAAATGACACCCTTCTCACTACCCATATCAATGATATTGGTTTCTTTAGTTTGTTCATCAACTTCTACAACCGCATGAATAGGATCAATATCCACACCAGGAAGCACAAGTTGGTTAGAAGTGAGTTGTCCTATAATAATTTGTCCTGATTCAAGAACAATTTCTTTAGGGCTCCCCGATGTGACTCGGCTAGAGCGTAAAAGCAGTGCCATGGTTTACCTCACGATTCGCTATCCGCTTCTTTAACGGGAGCGGGTTTATCAGATTTTGACTCTGTTTTGAGAGTATCTGGTTTTGTCCCAGGGGACGATGTAGGATTTTTGTTACTTTCTTTATTATCTGCTTTTGCAGGAGTTGATGATGCTGGATTTGTCCCGGAATCAGGCTTAACGGGATTATTAGCTTTAGGATCTGTTGATGCTTTAGCTGGAGGTTGATCAGTTTTTTTAGGATCTTTTATAGGAGTGTCTTTGACTCCTGCATCTGTAGCATCAGATTTCCCTGTACCTTTATCTGTTTTGCCTGTTGCTGGAGTTACTTCTTTACCTGAAGTTGCAGAATCTTTAGGATCTACAGGTTTAGGAGGAGGTGTTTTAAGTTGATTTAAAGTTTTTTGAACTGAACCATCTAACTCTGGAGTACTTCCTGATAAAGAGTAATATTTTTCTAAAGTTGTTTTAGCTTCTGCTACCGATGCAGGATTTTGAGAAAGAATGAGGCCATAATTCCAGACAATACGTTTATCTTTTTCTTTTGATTTATAAACAGGAGTGAGAGCTTCTTGAGCTTCTGTATTCTTGCCTTGTAGTCTTAAAGCAGAGGCAAGACCAACTCTGACAAGAGGATTTTCACCTTGACCTAAAGCTGTTCTTAAATAACGTTCTCCTGAGGCTCCATCACCGGAACGTACCGCCATAAAACCTAAAGTGAGTAAAGATGGATAATAAGATTTAGCTCTTTGAAGTTCCAAGATTCCTAAATAAGTCTCTCCTTCAGAAATGAGTTTTAATCCTAGAGCATGAGAACATGCATTTAGGCTACTTTCATCCTTGGAGTTTTTTTTGGCTTTACCAATGATATAGTCTGCTAAAAGATAATCTTTTTTGAGAATAGCAATATAAGCGTATTCCAGTAGAAACCATGGAGATTGGGATCCTCCGGCTAAGGCTATTTTTTGAAAGACTTTTTGATCAAGAGGCTGACGACTTAATCTTGAAGCGGAAAGATATGTAATAGAAAGAGGAATATTTTCTGTTTCTTTTTTGAGACCTATAGAATCTTGAGTCTTAGCAGCAATATCTGGTGGCAAAAAGAACATAAACGTTAAATCATTTTGTAACGTTGTGGTGACCGTTCGAGAAGGTCCTGTTGTGAGTTGTTTCTTTTTAGGATCGGATGAGTCTTTAGAAGCAACTGTATCTTTTTCTTCTTTTTTAGAATCATTAGGCTGAGACGCACAACTGATCATAATCGCTAAAAAGAAAGACTGAGATATACATAAGAGTCTTGGATTCATTGTGCTCCTCCTTGAAGAGATTTAAGAGCACCTTGTGTTTCAGGGATCTCTATCCAAGGGGTTGAGACATAAAGAGAATTAGGAGACCAATCAATAGCACCGGGTTGGTTTTTAATGCGGTAATAAGAATCACTGAGTTTACGTGACACATCTGTGAAGACAGCGTTTTTTTCCATGATCTTCATTCCTTGATCATAAAGCCCTGTTGCCTTAGATGCGGGACCTTGAGATAGCTTATCAAAACTGGCTTTCAGCTGAGTTGCTGTTGCAGGAGGCGTATTAGGAGGAAGAGGAGCTGTCTTGAGATCTGTAGATAATTGCTCATAAGCATTTCCAAGATAACTTAAAGAGGCAATGGTCCATTGAGGATCTCCTAAAGAGATAATTTCATTACATTTGCTTTCTAAACCTTTAATCAGTCTTTGTTTGTTTTCTATACTTGATTGAAGATCAGATCCATCTTTTCTCATGGCAGTCAGACGAGTAGATTGAATTTTATCCACTTGAGGTTTCAAACGAGAAACCTCAATCCGAGCAACTTCCGATATAGCTAAAGCAGAAAGTCTCTTAGGATTATCTTTATATATCCTTAAAACGGAATTTTCATGATATCTAGCTTTACTAGATAAGCCCAACTTATTTTCTAATTTCGCAGTTTTACTAAAATAGATCAGTTGATCTGATGGGGGTAATAGACCCATATCTCGTTCAAGAAATGTTCCTAAATTTTGATATCTACCCATTTGAAGATAGGTAGAAACCATTGCATCTGCTGCTGCAGGAGCCGTTGCTTTATTCTTAAGAAGCGGACGACATGCTTTTTCTAAATTCACAGGATCTTTTGCAGCACTGGCTAAGAAACATGTTCCTTTAGTGAGTACAGCAGAACGGCTATCTTTAGGATATTTATTTACAAAAGTAGCAGATGCTTGCATTGCACCTTGAAATTGAAGTGAATCTTCATAAATTTGAATAGTTTGAAGGAGCCCCTCTCCTAAAAGTGTACTTTTAGGATACTGTGAAATCAGTTGACTTAAACAGAATAAAGATTTGTCAGCTTCTCCTGCTTTCTTATAATTGAGTCCAGCATTATACCAAGCTTTATCAGCATCAGGACCTTTAGGATTTGTAGTCGCAATACTTTCAAAACCTTTAGCAGCTTCTAAGTATTTACCATTTTTCTCAAGATCTTGAGTATCTTCAAACTTTTTAGATTCTAAAATAGCCAGGATTCTTTGACCCAAAGTTCCTGTTCTATATTCAGGAATCTTAGAAAGAGCTAATGCCTCTTGGTAAAGTTTTTTCTTATCTTTAGAATTTAAAAGTAATAGAAGTTCTGCAGCACTTTTACCTTGAGGTTTAGTGACGTACTTTGTAGAAATTATTCTGAGTCTTTTTTCAGCTTCTGTGAATTGAGAATGTTTTAAATAAATTTCAGTACTGTCTCTTAAACAATCAAAAACATAAGGTGAATTAGGAAACCACTGAGTGTATTGATCACAGACCTTCATATAATTTTGGTAAGGAGCTGCAATAGGTTCAGGAGCTTTAGTTAAAGAAACAGGTTTTTTACTTAAGACTTTCATGCCGTTTTGAATAGGCAAATACGCTGAAGATAAAAGATAATCACTGGATTTTTGGAAATACGGTGTCTTTGTTCCTAATTGGCATAATGCTAAGAAAGTCTGAGAAGCCTGTAAATATTTTTCGTTAGTATACTCAAGCTCTCCTAAATGAAATCTGACTTGTGCCGCTTCAGGAGCATCTGCAAAATACCTTAAATAGATTTTATATCCTATCTCTGCTTGAGCATATTGATATTTACTTTTCTTAAGCTGAGCTTCTGAATGGATCTTTTTAGGATAGTAAAGGGCGACTTTTTTAATTTTATCTTTAGACTCTTTATCTTTAGACTCTTTATCTTTAGAGTTTTTAAACCATTCTGTTGCGGGACCAAAATTATCAAAAAGATAAGTGAGTTCTCTCCATAAAACAGCTTTATCTGCTTTCATATATGCCGTATCAATAATCAAAAATTGTATTTCTAAAGATTTATCTTTGTCATCTTTATTATGTACATTAAACTTTTTAAGAAGAGCTATGCTTTGATCATATTGGCCACGTTCCCTTAAAATAGAAGCAAATCTCATAAGAAGATCACCGTAATATTTAGAACCACCCACTCGAGCAAAATACTGTTCTGCTTCATCAATACGACCTAACTCAGCCCACACATTCACCATATCTCTCAAAGCTTCTTCTTTCATTCGAAGTCGAGCTGATTGAGTTGCTGCTTGGCTATATTGAGATATCTCTACAACTTGTTGGAAAGCCCTAAGAGATTTTTCGTATTGTTGAATATTAAAATATGCCCAACCCGTTTTATAGATAGCCCATGGGTAAATAGGAGATCGATTAAAACGAGTAACTTGTTGATACCAAGCAATAGCTTTTCGATAATCAGCTTTATCAAAATCATATTCTCCTAAAGCAAAATAAGCTTCAGGAACAAATTCACTGTTGGGAAACTTTTTGATAAGTGCTTGATAATAAGAAATCGCTAAAGGTTTTTTATTTTGTTGATCGAGAGCATACGCCAATTGAAAGTAGACCCTATCAATGCCTTTTTGCTTAGGATAAGTCTTAATAAATTCATTCCCAGAATAAACTATTTTATCGAGATAACGAACTCCCCTGGATGCTGGCATCTTTGGTTCTGTTCCTTGTCTTTTTCCTTGATTCCACTTATCCCATTGTGATTCATAGTAACGAGATTCTTCAAAAGAAATAATCAATGCTCTTTGATGATAATTTTCGATGAGTCTTTGTAAGACTAAAGGTCTTTGTGGATTTTTAGATTTAGCTGGAATTTTCTTAAGAAAAGATTCCATATAATTAATTTCTTGATCTAATGCTTTACCCAGTTTTTTCTCTGTTTTAAGATGTTCAATATCTTCTAAATGAATTCTTCCTTGTTTGGCTTCTTTTTTTTCTTTTTGAGAAACCGGAAGGTTTTCTTGTGCATTAGGATCTTTTTGAGTCGAAATTTTTTGAGGGTCTGAAGAGAGTTTTTTTCTATCTTGACCAATTCCTAAAGAATTAATATCCGCAGCAGAGAGTGTTGTTGATGTGGCTAGACATATAATAAGAGTGCTTTTGAAGATACTCATGAAGACCCCTTTGTTTTACATTGAGAATCAATATTATATCTATAAAAACCCAATTCATTTTCCCAATATTCACCTTGAAATGGCCAATATTCCATAGACTGTTTTAAGTTTAAAGGTCGCATTCCTTCACCCCATACAAGTCCATCTCCGGCAACAGGTTCAGATAAATAATCTGATCTGATTTTATCTGTATTTCCACTGAGAACTTCTAGATTAATTAACCTTGTCTCATTAGATAATCTGAGTAGATAATTGTAATTATCAGCTGTTTGAAAATAAACATCTTTTCCAGATCTTTCTTTACTCACACCTTGTTTTGCTTCTAAAAACTTACTCAGAATTTCATTTAATCCATTTTCTGCCCATTGAGTGCTGTATTTTTGAAGTCTACTTTTCTCTTCATCGATCTGTTGAATAATCACTTTTGTTTCTTTAAAAGCTTGGGTACGACTAACACTATCAACAACTTCTACAGCATTAGCGAATTTAGACATCTTACTTTTGTCTTTATAATCATAAACAAGATTAAAGAATTCTTTATAATTACCTTTATACTCTTGGAGCATTTTTTTCAGATCATCAAAAGTAGGCTTGTATCTTGTTCTAAAATCTTCTAATTCTTTTTGAACTCTAGGATATCTACATAATCTAAGATACGTAAATGCATTAAGAATATATGTTTCTGGATAAAATCTTTGATAAAAGAAAGGAGAATGTATGGTATGTATGTTCCCTAAAGATTCATTATGCTGTTGTCTATGGAAAAAGGCGTATCCACCAGCAAATAATGCATCTAACCAATTATCTGAATTTCTAGGAATTCTACTGTAATATTCTAAAGCTCTTCTATAGTCTTTTTTCTCAAAGTAAACATGCCCTAAATTCATCACAGCAAGTTCTTTAACGTCATCACTTTGAGCTGACTTTAAAGTTCTATTAAAAGAGTTAATAGCTTCATCTTGGTCTTTACCAATAATTGCCATAGTTCCTAAATAATATTGAGCTAGAGGAAAGTAATAACCATCTGTAGGAACTCTTGTGAGACTAGACTTTGCTAAAGGAATTTTATTATCTTCAAAAGCACTTAAACCTTTATAGAAGAAATAGAATCCTCTTGCCTTATTTGGAACACTGAGTGGGTTAATATTCCTATCATTAAGAAGCATAGAAATACTTGCTTTCCCTATAGAAACTTGGGAATTAATATAAGCTAATCTTTCTAAAGCTGGTCCATAGTACCTGTGCTTCTGACCCTGAACAATAATTCTAGAATAGACAAATGTAGAAGCATAAAGAAGATCCATTCTTCTTAAAGATTCTGCTAATGCAAATTCTGCTTTCTGTTTAGCTGCACCTGTAAGAGCTGTGGTTGCAGAATAATAAAGCCTTGCTGCTTCAGCATAGTTTTTACGATCAAACATAAATTTTGCTTGACCCAAAGTTCCAGAAACTCTCCTTGATTTTTTTCCAAATCCTACCGAAGGAGTCGTTAAAGAAACCACAATCAAGGTAAGTAAAGAGAGTTTATAGAAATGCTTCATAATTCACCTAAAAAAGTAGCTTGCACCTAGACTTAAAAAAAGAATCTGATCGTAATCGTCAAATCCTGGTTTATAACCATCCACAGGATAAGGTTCCACAAGATAAAATAGAATATTCCATTGAAGGGCTATATTTTTATTTAAGAAAAGTCTTTGTCCTGTGGATGCATTGTATTCCATGACAGAGACTTGAGCAGTATTTGTATTATCCGTTGCAGCAACATACTGAGCAGGTCGACATCCCTGTTTTCGAGTGTATATTCCGCCTCGACCAGCACCCACTTTAAATAACCAGTCAAAGTATAGAACATCTCCACTGGGTAATTGATACTTGCCATAAATAGGAGCAAGTTCTAATTTTCCACCAGCTACCCACTGAAGAGGTGTTATGACAGGTTCGATACTAAATTCACGGCCTAATGTGTAACAAACTTCTTTGTTAAATGAGCCAGAAAGACCTCCATCAACTCCAATTCCTAAGATTTCGAATGGATAGAAAGCTAACCCAGCTTGAGCCATAACTGTTTGTAAATAAGGTTTATTTAAAGAAGCATAAACTCCCAAACCTAATTCAGGTCTTAAAGACTTTTGAAAATATCGATCTCTAACGACTCGTATTTCTACCTTCTTAAAATCTTCCTCAGCTAGGCTGACTCCACTGAGCATAAGTAAGATAGTTAAAAGTTTTTTCATTAATTCACTTCAGCCCGAGCAACAGCGAGTTTCCAAGAAATAAATTCTGCTTGTTGTCCACTCAACATAATCCGTTTTAAAATTTGAAACTTAGCTTTTTTATCTGCTTCTAAAGTTAAAGTATGGAAAGCAAGGTTATTTAAACTTAAAGATTTATCTCTATTTTTTAATGTTTCTTGACTTGTTTTAAGTTTCTTAAATTCTTGATAAGCAAGTTTAAGAGCTCCTTGATCGACTTGATCAGGACTCACATCACCGTTAGCCATCAGAGGAATACTCACTCCCCCTTGAATTGTTACATCTTTTTGAGAGACAGAAACACTCGCTGCTTCATCTAATGACATTTTAACTTCTGAAATAGGAAGTTCTAAATTTCCACCTGTTTCTACACTTTGACTTTGTGTGGAGAAATTCATGAGTAAGAAACAAATTAAAATACTAAAAATATCTAGTATTGGGTATAAATTAAGAGATAAGGTTTCGCTGTTACCATCTAATGAAACTCCAGACATATATTTTCCTTATAAAATAACATTACCTAAAATAATTTTAGGTATTAAAATGGAACCATCCACAGGAACATCCTTAGGATCTGCTTTAGGATCAGGAATGACAGGTAATGGCGGACGGTTTGCTTTAAGTTCTCTTAAAGCATCCAACACAGATATGAATTTTTCATATTCTGTTTGAGTATCCTGCATTATCGTTACAGTATCTACTTTAGGATCAGCACTTTTAATGCTGTAAATTTTTGCTTGTAAAGAATCCAAACCATTAGGATCTATATTAAACTCTGCAGACTCCACAATCTTAGAAACATTACTCATAGTCACTTCTAATTTAGCTTTCTGATTATCTATAATTAGAGTCAAAACTTTCTTAGGATCTTTATCCACCACTGCTTGTGAGGGAGGAGGCGCACTGGATAAGAAAGGAATTTGAACAGTATGTTGTCCAACACTAGAAAATACAGCGGTAACAAGTAAGAAAGAAACAAGAACTGAGAACATATCAATCATGGGAGTGACATTAATCTCTAAAGGATTTGATTCTCCTTTACTTCTTTTCTTAATACGAAATGACATCTAATTAGCCTTTATCACTTTTCGCAGCAAAGTTAGCTCTTCTCATCTGTAAAAGCTCAATAAGTTTAGCTGCAAACTCATCTGTTTGTTCTACAAGTTTATTAGATTTAGAAGTCAGTAATCCATGAAGAACCATACAAACAAGTGCTGTTCCTAATCCAAAACCTGTTGCATAAAGAGAGTGTGAAATCCCTTGTGCAAGTTTTGCTGCTTTAGCAGCTCCTGTTAGAGTCGCCACAGCTTCAAAGGAAATAATAAGACCTGAAATTGTACCAAGAAGACCCAACAAAGTTGTTACGTTAGCAATGATTCCAAACCAAACAAGGTAACGATTGCATAAAGGCAATCTTTCTAATGAAGCAGAATCGATAGCATTTTGAGTTTCTTCTGCACTTCGACTAGCACTTTGAAGACCTTTTTTCCAAATTCTAGGAAGAATCTGTTTCACAGGAGCTTTTTCACAAAGTCTAATAGCTGATTCCAATTGGTTACTGGTAATTAACTTATAGATTTCTGACCATAAGCCTCTAGGATTAGGTGTATCCCATGTAAAATAAAGGAGACTGGATCTCCATATAAACAGTGCTACCGCCGTTATTAAAAACGCTAAAATAATAAACATAACAAAACCGCCATTAGAAAAGGCGACATTAATAAATTCCATAAAAATCCTCCAACTGTCTTCTATGTTTATATTAAGGAAGCACGAAATCAGGAGTCAATGAACGAGTGCCGTCAAAATTCCACCCAGGAAGTCATTTTTAGAAGAATACTCTGTATTTGTATGGACGTAGGATATCGGATCTCATGAATAATCTTTTGTTTCTCTAATAGCCAAAGCGTTGGCACATCAGGCTTTAATTTCTCTGTACTTTTAGAAATTAAGTATACATCGAAGGGAATCTTCCATTCTTTTTTAGCATGATCCATTGTATCTTGAGTGTCATGCAAGAATTCTAAACGAATATTAATCTTCTTTTTATGAAGAAGTTCTTCTTTTGAAATAAGAGTTTTAACAAGATTTTCAGATAGCTTATCCCAGGAAGCAACCACTCCTAAGAACGTATATTTTGAATCATCCTTAAACCATTTTTCATCTAAAGTGATTTTCCGAGGGTATTTTATCCCGGATGAACTTGGTTCTGGAGCTGCAAAACCATAAAAAGAAAAAAGAAACAGTGTTTTAAGGCTTGTTCTTAGGAATAATTTCATCCACCAATAACTGAGCTCTTGTGTTTGCATAAATACCTTTTAATATAAATCCTAGTTTATCATATCTATCTTTAGCCTCATGTATATCCATCTCTTTATAATCTGCCCACATTCTCACAAGAATAGGTGCATCCGACGGTTGCACTTCTAGATATCCCTTTTGAACGATTTTTCTCTCTGGTTTGTTGAGATGCGTAATATTATATGCTTTCCTAATTTCAATGAGCTTTTGAATCTGTGGACTCACTAATCCCATAAGTTGATGTATGTCTGTGCCCACTTCCATAGCTTCATCATAAAGATGTTGGGAGAAAATATGAGTCACTCCTGGTGCAGTTAAGAGGTTAATGGCGTAACCTTGGATAATTTTTAGAGCTTGGTTATCTATTAGTGGATAATGAACTAGACTATTCTGTCCACCTTTTCTTCCCACAATAGGCCAGGTCTCTTGTGCAAATCTCTGACCTAAGTCAGAGTCCCTTTCTCTTTCAGGAATGAAAGAAGGTTTCTCTGTGTCATGATTTCCTAATCCTGTCATTGCTGTACCGATAACTCCAGCAAGGCCATTAACCCCAAACCTATAATCAAGATCTCCACATTGTGGGCAATCAAAATAATGTGAATATTCACCGGTTTGAATACTCTCTCTTACCATCCCAAATTGTGGCTTATCATATGCCGAAATAAATATTTTTTGACTTAATTCTTCTCCTAAATTCTTTTTGAAAGCTTTCATCCATCCAATAATTGCCTTAATAGCATGATGTTGATCATGCACTGGTGGGTACTCCACATCATGGTGTGCTCTTTTGTGATTTTTATAAGTGAGATCCGTCCAATATTCTGGAAGAATAAAAGAAAATAGCTGTTTAGGATCTTCCTCGTACAAACGGTTTAAAATTTTAGCAATAAATTTAGGCGCGACACCTTTTGCGTAATCAATACGTAAACCTTTAAAACCAAATTCTGAAAGTTCCCGAGCATAGTTTAGAAGCACTTCAAAAACCCTTGGTGAATTATGTACTAAATTAGGAAACCCCGGAAGTAGTCTGAAATACTCTTCAAAAGGACCCGTAGCTCCTGTATTCACTACCTCACCTTGGGCATTTGTTTCTTGATGGAAATCATCTGTTGTAAATCCATGGATATTACCAAAAAACTTTGAAGGATCTTTAGGGTCTTGCTCTCCAAACATCATTCTTACAGTAAAATCCGCTATACAGGTTTTGCCTTGCGAGTTGAGATAATCCAAAAGTAGTTTAAGTTCTTCTCGAGTTCCATACCCGTTGTTACCAACCTGAGCTGCAGTGAGGACGTAACCTCTAGAGTCGGGGATAACTCCTTCGGGGTAACCCGGTACAACAACGGACATATCTTGATTAAGGAAAGGATGGGCAGGAGGCATGATAATTGCACCAAATGTATCTAAAAAACTGGGGTTTTCTTGAAGATATTTGTAAAATCTTTGATAAAAACTTGTTCCAGTCACTCGACTCCAAGGTGACGTGCCCCAAGTATGTGCTGTGATAACGGGTTCCGAAACTTTAATCAATGAATGATCTCCTAATACCCTGCCCAACAAACATACTGTAACCAAAGCCCATACGCGAAAAAGTCTCTTCATCTTAAAATCGTCCTTTGTTAAAAAATTTTCTGTTTAATTGTAAATCGTTATCGACTGGCTGAAGGTTTTTGAAAGCAAAATTTTGACTCAACCTTCAAGAAAACTATACATTTTGGCGATCTTAAATTCTATGACCGACGACAAAACTATCATTGCTTCCGTTAATACAGAATCTCAGGTAACTGATATCAAATCTTCCCCCGTACTTCTACAATATGATGGAGGAGGTGCCGGTAAACGATTTCTCCTCAATCAAAATCCTATTATTATAGGGAGGAAAGCAGAAAAATCTCAAATATGGATCGATGACGCAAGTGTTTCTAGAGAGCATTGTCGTATTGAAATTGTAGATAAAGATGTCACTGCCATGGATCTGGGTAGTCTCAATCATACTTATATTAATGATAGAATTATTGAATCGACAACTAAACTTGTTCATTCAGATATGCTTCGAGTGGGTAATGTCCGTTTAAGATACTTTGCCCATGGAAATGCAGATCAGTTACTTGTTGATAGGATTTATCGCATTGCTGTTATGGACAGAATGTTGAATATATTCAGAAAAGAATATCTTTTAGAAAAACTTGAAGAAGAGTTTTCTAATTCTAAGAGTCAAGAATCCGACTTTTCATTGGCTTTTTTAGACTTAGATAAATTTAAAAGTGTCAATGATACCTACGGCCATGATGCGGGAGATTTTGTTCTTAAACAAACCTGTTCCGTGATCCGTAAAGTCACCCCAGCTCACTACCTTTTTGGAAGGTATGGAGGTGAAGAGCTTTTGATCCTTATGCCTAAGACAAATATACAGGTAGCACATGAATTCTGTGAACTGATTCGTCACTCCATTGAAACAGAAGTTTACCAATACCAAGACACTGTGATTCCCGTTACTATAAGCATTGGTGTATCCTATTCAGATAAAACTATGTTAAGCTCCCTTGATCTTATTAAATCAGCAGATAATTATGTGTACCAATCTAAACGAACAGGCAGAAATAAAGTTTCTTCCCCAGCAAGTCCTTCAACTGCATGAAATCCATCTTTCATAAAACCATTTTACTTTTACTGAGTGTATCTTGTGTTCTTTCTTCTTTAGAAACTGAACCTTATTACCCTGTCTTCCAAAAGTATTCTAGAGAATTTCATAAAGTTGATGCATTTAGGAAACTCGTTGATGTCAACGCAACCTATCTGTCTTCAGAATTTATAGAAGCCTTACAAAAAAAATGGAACCCTCCTAAAAGTTCTCTAGATCTTCCAGAAAATGGATTTTTAGTGAGTGTTTTCACACCAGAACCTCAAAGATCTGATCTCACAGATAAACATCTTTGGAAGATCTATATCGAACAAGCTGGGCAAAAAATATTTCCCTCTTCCATCACCTCTTTTAAAGACAAAATTTGGTTAGATCTTTATTTCCCATATAATAATCATTGGACAGCAGAATACTTTATAAAATTTCCTAAAGATTCAATACACTTACCTTTTACACTTATTTTGACTTCTCCATTTGTAACTGCACAACTTGACTGGAAAATTTAATTTTCATTCTTTCTTCCGATAACCTAGTATAAGAATATTTTCCTAATTTTCTTAAGTCAGGGCTTACTTTTGGAACGATCTCGATACCTTCCTATCACTGCTATCGCACAAGGTGGAATGGCAGAAATTTTTCTAGGAAAAGCAATTGGTGCGGATAATTTTATTCGACTTTGTGCCTTTAAAAGAATTCTTCCTCATCATGCAAAAGATGATGACTTTATAAACATGTTTCGACAAGAAGCCATGATCGTCAAACAATTTCAAAATAAGAATATCGTTCAAGTCTATGATTTTGTCAGTTCACAAGACACTTACATGCTTGTAATGGAATTTGTAAATGGAGTCGATCTCAGATCTATTTTGATGCAAGCAGAGAAACTGAATAAGCCAATACCTGTAGAAGTCGCAGCTTTTATCGCAGCAGAGATCTTATCTGGATTAAATTATGCTCATCAAGCAAAAGATATTGAGGGTGTGAGCCAAAACATCGTACACCGGGATATCTCTCCTCAAAATATTCTGATTAGCTTTGAAGGAGATGTTAAAATCACAGACTTTGGTATTGCTAAAGCTCAAAACCAAACATCATCGACACAGGCAGGAGTCATTAAAGGGAAGTTTCGATATATGAGCCCGGAACAAGCTTCTGGAGATCCTCTTGATGGTAGAAGTGATATCTTTGCAACAGGTATTCTTCTTTTTGAAATGCTCACCATGACTCGTTTATTTAAAGGAGATGATCTCACCGTTCTAGAAAATGTCAGAAACTGTAAGATCAATCCTCCTAGCGAACTCTCTCCCCATGAAATTCCTCCGGAATTAGATGCTATTGTTTTAAAAATGCTCGCTAAAGAAACTAAAAAACGTTACCTAAAAGCCCAAGATGCCGCTAAAGATATTACTAAATTCCTTTATTCATTTAAAAAAGATTTCTACTCAGCAGAGGTCTCTGAATATTTAAGTTCTCTATTTGAACAAAAAATCAAGACAAATCAAGCTCTCATCTCCAGTGTTCTTTCTTCTTCTTCCGATGAAAGTTATTTGATTTCTCAACTTGATCCTTTAAATGAAAGCAACTCTTTTCATAACGCTCGTAACTCTCCTGAACTTTTTCAAGATAAACGTATGGAGCAAAAGCCAAAGAATAAATCTGAATCAGGAAAACCTATCCCCTCATCTCTCTCTCTTCCTAAAGAAAGAGAAAATATTTCTCATCTCAGTATCGTGAGGAATAATGAACCTAAAAGTTCTTTACAAGTTCATAAAACAACAAATCACCGTCCTCTTCAAAAAAGCACCCTTAATGTTAACTATGCTCGAAGCAAAGGGCGTCCTACTTCTTCCTCTAACAGCAGCGTAGTTTTTGTATCTTTATTGCTGGGAGCTATATTTCTATGGATACTTAAAATTAAAGGCTTCTATCAAACATCTAATATGAGTATTATTATGAACCCTTTAGGGCCTGTAGAGGTAACTCTACAGGGTAAAGAACCTATTCTATACACAGCTCCTCCCATTTTAACTTTAAAGGCTTCTAAAACGACTCATATTCACCTTGAAAAATTAGGCTATAAACCCGTTGATCTTAATATTAAAACAGGATTTTTCAAAAAAGACCTTAAGGAAACGGTTATTTTTGAGCCCGTCTCTAATTCCAGTTCTATTCGTATTAATACAGTTCCTACGAATTCTAAAATATCTTGGGAGAATGGGAGGCTTTTAGGTACCGGAGGAACTATTTTTGGACCTATACCTACAAATCAAAATTATAATCTCGAAATCAAATCTGGTAAATGCAAAACTTTTAGAACAAAGATTTTTGTTCCTCAAAAATCAAATAAGAAAACACTTAACTTTCGTTTTGTTCTACCAAATTGTTAAATTTAGGCATTTGCCTTAATTCAAGAGCTTTCTCAAAAAGTTCTGCTATATCATGGGCTATTTCAGATAGATCTTTATCTGTTAAGATTCGACCATACTTTCCTTCAAATCCATATCTTTCTAGAATGTCTGTAATAGCGTGATAAGTTACTTTGTGTAAAATAGATGTCATCTTACTAATCTACTCTACGTAAACACTGCCGTAATGGGCATAAATGTAGGAGAGAAATTTATGCGCAGCTGGAGCTAAGATCCTTTGAGTTAAAGTGATTGTATATTGACACTCTAAACTCCATTCCTCTATGGAAAGCACCTCCATTTGAGGTGGGACTTTCTCCACAAAAGCTAGTCCCTGTTCTTGGGCAACAAGAGACAGCATCACCTCTTCTGAAATAACCTCAGACACAATGGTAGGTGTAATGGATTTTTTTTCTAATGATTTTAAAATAAAGTTACGTTTCCCATCAGCCCACATAATCAAAGGAAATCCATTTAAATGAAATGGAAGAAGTTTTTTATTAACTTTTTCTAAAGCTCTCGCTAACCGACTTAATGAGTGATTAGGACTTGCAATCAAATACAGAGTTTGAGAAACAGTGAATATTTTTTCCGATATTCCATTGAGATTTCGAATACTTTGATCATCATCTATAAAAATAGCGATATCTGCTTTTCCTTTTTCTAAGTTATTCAGGATTGCTTCCCGGGATTCTTCTTTTAAGAAAACATCAATCTTAGGATAGGAAAAAGAAAAATCTTTCATGATAGGCAAAATAATTTTTTCAAAAGTTCCTACCTCTCCATGACAATCGATTCTACCTTCTCCTAGTTCTAAATGTTTTTGTACCAGAACTTGCAGTTTATTTGCTCTTGCAAGAATATCTAAACTCATTTCATAAACAAGTTTACCAATGGCTGTGGGACGAACACCTCTTGCTGTACGTTCTAAAACTTCACACCCTAATTTCTCTTCTAATTTTTTGAGTTGTAGAGACAGCGCAGGTTGGCTAATATGTAACTTTTTGACTGCTGCGGAAAGACTTCCTTCATCCACAACGGTTACAAATACTTTAAGTTTAAAAATATTGTTAATTTCTTGCTTCATGAAACAACTTTCATCCTATGGGTTATCTTTTTTCGTTCAAAATGGGATTCTTCAAAAAATCCAATCTTTTCCTGATGAAGGTTATTTATACATTCAAATTTATCGTAACAAAAAAGTGATCCATTTGCTGATAAGCTGCCAACCCATTTTACCCGGATGCTTTTATTTCCTAGATACCCCTCTCTTCCCTAAAAAACCTAAAATCAATCATTTCAGTATGTTAGCTAAGAAATACCTCATCGGCAAAAAACTAGAAACAGTTCTAGAACATCCTAAATCTCAAGGACTTTTATTCTCATCAGGGTATGCTTTGCTTTGGGACAAAACTCCTAGAATTTGTATAGGCACATTTAATGGAGTGCAGGGGAATTTACAATGTCAGTGGACGCTAGGATCTCTTAAAACTCACCCACGGCCTTTCTTTTCTTCTCCACAGAGTTTTTCTTGTATCTATCATCAAAACCTTGATCTTTCTGTCAAAGATTCGTTTTACGAGGCATTTAAACCAAACCTTAACCATATTCTTAAAAAACATAACGACCATCATAAAAAACTTCTCAAAAAACTGAAAAATCAAAGAGGAGATGCTCCCTCATCTGAGGAATATCTCTCTTTACAAGAAAGTATCTCTGAGGAAGAAAACAAAACTCCTAGAGATTATAAAATTCTATCTAACCTCTATGAAACCCGTAAAAAAGCCCAATTAAAAAGAACTTCTATTGAGGCTAAAGAAACTCAAACTTTAAAAGAAATTGCTTTATATGATCAAAAATTAAAGTTGATCACTGAAAAGTTTGAGACTCTTTCCTTAGATTTATTCTTTAATGAACATATCATTTTAGCTTCAAATAAATCCTTTAAAGAATTTTGTTATAAAGAATACCTTTCTCCTACAGGAGAAAGAATTCGAGTGAGTAAAAATAAAAAATCTAATTTTGAAATGCTAAGCCTCATGCCCGGAAATCATCTTTGGTTACATATTGTAGGCCAAGGAGGTCCTTTTGTTTGGATCGTTCCTATTAAAAATAAAATCATTTCTGATGAAACATTAAAAATGGCCTCTGTTTTAGCTTGTCATAAACCTTTAGGTTATGAAGGAGAGGTTTATGTAACACCCAGATCTCATGTTAAAAAAACTCAACAGTTAGGTAAAGTCAGAGTCCTCAGAGCCAAAAAGATCTGGATACGTTATAGTAGTGAAGAAGGAAAAACTTATGCAGCGTGTCGCGTTCGTCCATGATTGGCTAGTCTCTAGAAGGGGTGGAGAAAAAGTTTTAGAAGCTCTTTTAGATATTTATCCTCAAGCAGATGTTTTTTCTTTATTTGGAGAACCTCATCTTGCTCTCGATAAAAAATATCTGAATAGAAATTTTCACTTTTCTTTTCTTCAGAAAATTCCTTTTATCCAAAAATTTTATCAATGGTTTCTTCCTCTATTTCCTTTAGCTATAGAGTCCCTAAATGTTTTAGATTATGATCTTGTGATTAGCAGTAGCCACTGTGTGGCAAAAGGCATTATCATTCGTCCCGATGCTACTCATATCACCTATCTTCATAGTCCTATGCGTTATGCCTGGGATCAGATGTATGCTTATTTAGAAGTTCCTAAAAATTTCTCTCTTTTTAAGATATTCAAATATATTCTTTTTGGAATCCGTTTCTACTTTCTTCATCATTTAAGAATATGGGATGTAACAAGTACTCTTCGATGTCATCATATTATTTCCAATAGTCATTTTGTAAAAAAACGTTGTGAACTCTATTATGGAAAACCTTCTGTAGTGATCCACCCTCCTGTCCAAATTAATAAATTTTATGATCCTCAATCTATACTATCCCCTCATAAAAAAGTTCTCCTTTTTGGCTCATGGGTTCCTTATAAAAAGAACCTCTGGGCTCTCCAGATTTTATCAAAAGAAAATATTTCTGTGATTGCGGCGGGACATGGAAAAGAATTTGATACTGCTCGTAAACTTTTTAAAGATCATAAAAATATAGAGTTTGTAGATTCACCTACAGATGCTCAGCTTTCAGCTCTTTACCGTCAGTCTCATGTCCTTTTGCATCCCGGTATTGAAGACTTTGGAATCATTCCTGTCGAAGCTATGGCTGCAGGTCTTTATATCGTTTGTCCAGAAGAAGGAGGAACTAAAGATACAGTGATCCCTGGAGAAACAGGTTGGACTTTCCCTTTTGGGTCAAGGGATAGCATGTTAGCTGCTTTACACTTAGCTTTAGATAAAGCCTTACAGAAACAAGCTCTTTATCAACATGCTCAAAAATTTTCTGGAGATTCTTTTACAATATCCATCAGACAATACATTGATAACCTCTCACTAAAAACTTAGAATTTTGTTATAACTGTTTATGAAAATTCATCGTTCTTTAGATACTCTTCGTTTAATTCACATCGTAAGTGATGGTATTATTCTAGCTCTGATTTGGACTTCTTCTTTTCAAATCAGATTTGAATCTGGTCTGATTGATCTCCCCAGAGGCCCTGATTCTCTAGATCGTTACCTTATATTAGGCGTTCCTCTGATCATTATCCACTACTTTATTTTCTTTCTTTTAGGTATTTATCAAAACAATCATTCCTCTAGTTGGACACATGTAGGACGTATTATTAAAGCTCATGGAATTTCTTTTTTATTATTTATTACCAGTGTATTTTTCTTATTTGAACATCGTTACAGTAGAGTCACCCTATTTATCTATGTTTTTTTAAGCTCCTTAATTCTTCCTATTTCGTATATCGTTCTTAAAAAAGCTTTTAAGAATTTACTTAATTTTAAAGCTATTGCTGTTGTATCCACAGAAGCTTTAGAAAAATTCAAAAAAATAGAATACCTACTCCGAAAGTTATGGTTTCTCAAAATAACAAATATCTACCATCCAGAAGATCTTCAAACCAAGGATCTTCAATCTTCAAATATGGTTATTTTTTGCTTAAATTCAAAAGACACTTCTCTTCTTTCCCGGATTCCGACTCTTCTTTCCAATACTCTTGGAGATATTTTTATTGTTCCCTATTTTCAAGAATTACCCTCTTCTCTTTCTCCTAAAGTCTTTCATCTTCAAAATGAACCGTTACTTCTCATTAATGCTTCCGGTCTCAGTGGCATATATCATATCTTCAAACGCATTTTTGATATTATCTTTTCATTAACGTTTATTATTTTATTTTCACCAGTTTATTTAATCATCTCTATTCTGATCCTTATCACAAGTCCTGGACCTATCTTTTATCGGCAAGAAAGAATGGGCTTAGATGGCAAAACATTTGAATGTCTTAAGTTTAGAGGCATGCATATCAATGCAGAAACAGAGACTGGTCCTGTATGGGCCAAAGCTCAAGACGATCGCACCACAAAATTAGGTAAATGGCTCAGAAAAACAAGTCTTGATGAAATTCCTCAATTTATAAATGTTCTCAAAGGAGACATGAGTGTTGTCGGACCTCGCCCGGAAAGACCTTATTTTGTGGATCATTTTAGACATCAAATTCCAGGTTATATGTTACGTCATAAAGTAAAATCAGGAATTACAGGTTGGGCTCAAATTCATGGATGGCGAGGCAATACAAGCCTTGAGAAAAGAATAGAATATGATCTTTGGTATATCCAAAATTGGAGCTTGTGGTTAGACCTTAAAATCTGCGTTCTCACACCTTTTAAAGGACTGATTAATGAACATGCTTACTAAACCTCTTTCAAAAGTTCTTTGTTTCTCTTTATTTTTAGTTAATCCTTTATATGCTGCTTTAATAGACACAGAACTCATTCATCTTTTCCCTACACATCTCAAAATCCCTCCTAAGATGCCCTTAGAGTTTGAAACTCATTTTAAAATTTTAAGCATTGCATCCCAAAGAATTGATTTATTAAATATACCCACGTCTAATAACCCCATAGATTATAGTTATCAAGGATTTTTAGAACTTTATCTTCTTTATCTTTTCAAAGAAGATAGCTTACACTCTAAAATTTATACACCAGATCTACCGGGTTTAGATTTGGATTTGGATTTGGCTCTGAAAGGTCTTATTAAAAATTTTAAAAATCTTCCGCATCATAAAAGATTTACTTTAGCCGCTTTCTATTATGCAAATCATCTAGAATTTTTCTTAAAGGAATTCAGTGAAAGTTTTCGAGATAATAAAGATTTCTGGAAATTTTGTGTAGAAACTCTTAAAAAAGATGCTCAAAATATATGGGATAATCTGACCTTAGAACATGCTGCAACGTTACATAATGGAAGTATAAAGGAAGTCAGAAAAGATCTTGAGTCATACGTTGAAGCCTTGTACAGCATTCAAAATATCATTAGATTAATGCAACCTTCCATATAAAATATTTATAGGTAAATGCTTTTCTCCTCTAAGGTAACTGTCTTTTATAAAAAGATGCTGATCTATATCAATATATTTTTTATATTTTCTAAACTGATCACTTGAAAGTATTTCTATTTTATTTAACATGCTTAAAACCAGAGAATATATCGGAAGATGATACTCTTGATCTGAAAACACAACGCTTTGAATAAACAAAGGCTGGTCTTTAGGATAATCATATTCTTCTTGATCTTGTAAAAAAAGATAATAAATTCCATCATAATTTATAAAATGAAATTTTTTATCCCAAGTGGATATAAGATAGAAAAAATCTATGATTTGTTGTTTTGCTAGGATATCTCCTTGACTTAACCAGCCTTTAATTTCAGGATCTAGGTCATGTGCTTTTTCAAGAAGAATTTGAGATTTATAACTCAAATCATCGGATAATCCAATAACCCTTGTACGGTGTATATCTTGATAGGAGAGATCTTCACTGTACTCTAAAAAAGTTAATAGATGCTTCACCAAAGGTACGCCTGTTAATGCATGCAGTTTAGGAATCATTTCTTCTGTGAAAACATTATCAAGGTCTAAAGGTCTCATGGAAATTTTACCATCAGCATCTCCTCTTGATGTAAAAAAAATCATTTTTTTACCAGGACAACGAATATTAATAAGAAAATATCCACTTTCTTTGAGTACTTTAGTTATATATCTGAATTTTTCTATATCCCAATGAGCTGTCGGGTACAGCTTATCGCTTAAAGTCAAAATATGATAAAAATCATCATTATCTTCAGAATATAAAGGGAAATAGAAAAACAAAGTACCTATTAAAGTAAGAAGTTTTTTCATGGATTAGGATCTTTTAAATTATAAAGTATATAGAATGGAGTGTTCCTATAACCTTTCATTTGAGTGACTTTATCTAAAGCCTTATGAACTCCATCCATAGTTTCTTAAGAATAATATTTATCGAAAAATAATGGCGGATCTCTTGGTTCTAAAAGAGAGTCCACTAGAACATGAATGGTTTGAGAGTATTGATTATAAGGAAAAAAGATTCCTAATACTTGATTTTCTTGCTCTTTTTCATGATCTAACTTCATGATTAATTTACCTTTATCGAGATTAATCATGGCATAGTTTTTTTCCCAATCTACAAGGATCTTAAAAAAATTAAGGATAATTTGAGAATAAGGATATCTCTTATCCCATAGCCAATTTTGAGCGATGAGGTTTTTTTCTTGAAGTGGCAAAAGAAGCTGCTTCTCCGCATCCTCAAAAATTCTTGATTGGGTCTTTAAAATTTCAGAATAAATATAAGGAAAAGAAATATGAGTTTCAGCTATAAAATCTAAAATATTACGAGCAACAGGAATTGAAACCGCACGTAAATAAGTCAATACATCGTGATTTAGAAAACCGTTAAAATCAGTAATATCAATAGCACTTTCTAAACCTTCTTGATCTCGTCTTATGTAGAGTAGTCCTTTATTCCTAGGAAGTTCTAATGCAGATAAAAAGTAACCAGATTCTTTAAGCTTTGCGATGAATTTAACAATCTGTATTTTGTTCCATCTATAGGAATCATGAGCATATAACGAAGATATACTCTCAGGAGGAAATGTTATGGCGTAACCTGGAACAAAACAAAGTATAAAAAACAATACGATTCTATTCATAGTCAAACTCCTGATCAAACTCTTTTGAGAATCGAAAACTCATCAAGTTAATTTAAGTTCCTTTAAAAGGTATATATTTTTTGGTTTTAACTTTTGATCGTAATAGATCTGATGCATTGTAGCAATGCT
This sequence comes from Silvanigrellaceae bacterium, assembly GCA_947457515.1. Taxonomy (GTDB): domain Bacteria; phylum Bdellovibrionota_B; class Oligoflexia; order Silvanigrellales; family CANGWC01; genus CANGWC01. Next base: position 10,311 of record CANGWC010000004.1, on the reverse strand, counting down.
CGTGTAACATTATTATCGACTAGAAAATCTTGGCCTAAAGTGCTGAAGCTATAGGCTCATATCTGTATGTGTCAATGCGTCGAGTATTCCTAAAGTGATGTAAAGGAATTTGAGTTTTTCAAGAATCGTTTGGATATGACCTAATAAAATAGATAGGTTTGATGTCAGGGCCATACGCCTGTCTCAGTTCATTTATTGTCGTATCTATATGTTTAGAAATATTAAGATAAACATCTCTGTTTTCCGTTGCCTTCATCCTCAATGGACTTAAGTCTATGATTCCTGGCATACTGACAGCTAAATCATAAATTAAATGGCTATACATACTCTTAGGAAAATAGACATATTCAAGAATTTTTTCAGATTTATCTAAGTTACGGTACAAATTTGATTTCCAAAATAATGCATAATTTCCATGACTGCCTTCCATAAGAAAATACTCATTCTCCCATGTTGAGAGTAAATAGAAGAAATGAGCCAACGCTTGCCAACCTGAAATCTTAGGTAGTTTATCTTTCTCTTTATCGTATTCTACAAACTGATCAACAACGATCTCTGATTCGGCCAGCAATCTTTTCAAGCCCATCATTAAGTCATCATCATGTTTAAGGGATAATTTTAAAACATATTGATATTTTAAAGGAACGTTTACAAAAGCATCTAATACATGATAATAATAAGGAATTCCTAATTCCCTACACAACTCCATCGCTATCTTTAAAGGTATAGAAAAACTAGTAGCTCGATTGTCTTCTAAAGCAATGGCTGATGCTTCTTTTTTATGGGAAACCACGATGACTTCATGGCCATTTTCTTGAATGTGCTTTAAAGTCTTCCGTATTGTTTCTTCTTCATTCTCTAAAAAAGATAATATTCCTCTAAACTTTTGATAGATCTGAGGAGCTTCATTGCTCTTTAAAGAACTGAGAGCTTTAGAAAAAGGAGTTGAGAGAGCAGCAACTTTAAACAGTTGAGTCAAAACAAGTAACTTAAAAAACATGCAGCAAACTATCTTAAAAAATTACAATTTTACAGTAAAATTTTTATGTGGGTTTAAAGTTTTTTATGAAATTGATGATTTTAAATAAAGGGAATTTTGGTGGCGGGGACAGGACTTGAACCTGCGGTCTTCGGGTTATGAGCCCGACGAGATACCAACTTCTCCACCCCGCGAAGATTATTAGATCTATTAAAGACTGGAGTTAATGTCAACCTTTTATCTAAATGATTTCTCTGCCAGCAATCGTTCCAGCACTTCGGCTAGAACATCCACAGGTTCGGTTTCCTGCAGATTCAAACATTGAGGAGCATAGGATACATCGTCTAATTTTGATTTCAATACGGGATAAACCTGCGAGTCTACGAGCAATATTTTTTTGTTCGATATCTTTAACTACGCTGGGAGGGAGTGTTTTCCACTGAACTGGTTCAGTGCTAGGTGTAATGATGGGTGTAGGTGTAACGACTTCGTCTTCAAGGATGGATGATTTCATGGAGATTCCTTTGCATAGCCTCTTAGAGTAACAGATCAGGACACCCTAAACATTGATCTGGATCAAGTATTTGGGTTAATAATTCAATAAAATCAATTTTAAGCGGCTTGGCGAGTATTCTCATTCTCTTGTTCTTCAAAGGAAACTTCTGCGATTTTAGCTTCTGTAAAGATTTGAAATAAAGTTTTATCTAGTTTATTTGCTTTCACTTCTGATTCTAATATGTTTAATGCCTGTTCATGGGTCATAGAACGCTTATATGGTCGATCCATCGCAACTAATGCATCGTAAATATCTGTTATAGCCATCATTTTAGCTTGTATAGGAATTTCTTCTGAAGATAGCCTTCTAGGATAACCTGAACCATCTAACTTCTCGTGATGCGCATGAACAATATCAGGAATGTTAGAATATTCTGAACTCCAAGGGATCTGTATCAAAAATCTATAAGAATGAACCACATGACTTTCGATCTCTAATCTTTCTGATGGAGACAATGAACCTTTTTGTATGCTTAATTTTTCGATTTCTTCAGGAAGTAATATAGGAATGTATTGTCCTTCTTTAATCTGAATCCTGATTTTAGCAATCTCTTGAAGTTTTAAGATCTGATCTTCATGAAGAACTGTTGGCTCATTCAATTCCCCAATAGTTGCATAGATTTTTTCAAGTTCTAAGGAGACTTTCTCAAGCTCTTTTTGAATTCTTTTGACCTCTATAGGTTGAGGACTTCTTCCCTGTGCCATAAGTTCCATAATATATTGTTCTAATTTTTGGACATGCAGTTGTTTTTCCATTCGTCCCATACGATCACATATACATTGCATTTCGTAACGCATGAGTTTCTTTTCTTTTCTCAAAACATCTTCTCTGACACCAATTTTACCAAAATCATGGAGTAAGGCAGCATATCTTAATTCATGGATCTGATTTGCTGTAAATGTAATGTTTCCATAAACTCCTGTTGTTCCTCTATTAACAGCCTCGGCTAAACCTACAGTTAAAGAAGCAACTCTATCACTATGACCCTTAGTCGTAGGATCTCTAGATTCTATGGCTGTAATACTCGCTTGAATAAAACTTTCAAAAACATGATGTAATTCTTTAATGAGTCTACCATGATCTAAAGAAACACCTATAAATTGACAAACAGAATGAAGAACTTTGAGGTCTTGACCTTGATAAGGGAGGACTTGTTCTTCTATATCTTTATGGCTTTTAAGGGGACTCACTTCCCCCTTAAGTTTATTCACAAGAAGAACATATCCAATGACTTGATCTGATGGAGTTGTAATGGGAATAGCACAAAAAGATCTTATTTTATAAGAAAAAGTATTAAAGTCTAATTCAGGATAAGCATCTTGAATGAGTGTTTCTCCTTCTGCCCAGTGAATAAAAGAAAGAGAATGTGAAAGAGTTGCTATTAAAGGAGATGATAAGAATTGTGGTTTAGGGCTAATATCCTGACTGGAGCATGTTTTAGCACTTAAAGAAAATCTTTGAGAAACTAGCCGAAGTCCAGGTCCAGGTTCAGATTTATCTAAAATAAACATAAATCCTGCATCTGAAGGACATATCTTTAAAAGACGACTGAGAACATTTTGAAAAACATCTGTATTTCCTGCTTCTTGAACAAGAACTTCACTGATTTCTTTGAAAATATCTGACTCTTGTTGCCTTAATAAGGAGAGTTTATGAAACCCAGAAATATCATAGAATTTTTCTAATGCTTGGATCATCTGCTGTTTCAATAAAGGTAACGATGACTCCATAGACATGCCTAAGAATCTTTCATATTTATTTCTTAAAACTTTCTTCTGTTGAACAATTGTAGATTTATCTACAATATTTTCAATAATATAGACATGTGTATATGGGTTTTCTTTAAGACTCTCATACGAATGAAGATAATCTTGTGGGCTTAAAAATAATAATGTGTTTTTTTCAATATCTCTTAAAACCTGTTTGAGTTGGTAAATATTTTTATGAGTAAATTCATAATCTTGACCATTCAAACTTAGGGAGTTCTTCTCAAAATTCGGCAATGATAAAAAAGAATATACGTGATTCACATACTTCTTATCGGATCTTTCAAGGATTTTTAAATCTTTGCTAAATTATGGAAGGAAGTATATTCACTTTGGAAAGCAAGTTTGACGGTATCCGTTGGTCCATGCCTGTTTTTACCGATAATTATCTCAGCAATACCTTTATCTAAAGTATCTTTATTATAAACTTCATCTCTATAAATAAAACAAACAAGATCAGCATCTTGTTCTATAGAACCCGACTCCCGAAGATCACTTGGTCTAGGTCTTTTATCTGGCCTTGTTTCCACACTTCTATTCAGCTGCGCACACGCAATCACGGGACATTGTAACTCTTTTGCCAAAGCTTTTAACCCCATACTGATAAGACTGATCTCTCTTTCTCTATTGCCCTTACTGTTAAAATTTGCACTCACCGTCATAAGTTGAAGATAATCAATGATAATCAGATCACAGTTACCTTTCTCTCGCATCATTTTTCGACACCGACTACTCAGATCAAATAAGCTTAAACTGGGAGTATCATCGATCATAAGTTTGTCTGTTTGAAACTGTAACGCTTCAGGATAAAGTCTTTCTAATTCTTCTGCAGATAACTTCCCATCTCTAAATCTTATAGCTTGAATACGTGATGCCATCGCTAAGAATCTTTGCATCAGTTGGACTCGACTCATCTCTAAACTAAAAATAGCCACCTGTCTTTTCATATGAATTGCAGCGTGTATTCCAAAATTTAGAACAAGTGAAGTTTTTCCCATAGCAGGTCTAGCTGCGAGAATGATTAAATCCGATGCCTGAAAACCTGCTGTGACTTTATCTAAATCTACAAATCCACTAGAGACTCCTGTGACTCCTCCGGGATTTTGAAAAAGTTCTTCTAGACCTTCTATTGTTTCTTTAATGATTGTGGAAGAAGGTATTAAACCACTGATAGTTCTCGATTGAGACAACTCAATAAAAACTTTTTCTGCCTCTTGAAGGAAAGAATCTACGTTAGCTCCAGCAACCTGTCTTCCTTTAAAAACAAGATCACTACAGGTTTTAACAACTTCTCTGAGTTCCCAATATTTTTTAATTTCTTGCAAATAAAACTTAACATTCTCGGGATGTGTCGCATAATTCAGAAAGACCTGAATTTGATCAGGACTCTCAAAAATATCATCCTTATTTTTGAATCTTAATCTTTCTAGAACGTTAATAAGATCAGGAGGAATTCCTTCTCCCACTAATTCGATCATCATCTCAACTAAGATTTGATGTCTCTGCAGAAAGAAATATTTAGGATTGAGAAGATCGGAATGCTCTTGAGCATACGATGGATCAACGAATACAGATCCTAAAACAGCAAACTCTGCTTCGAGAGAATGAGGCAAAGGTTTTTGCCTTTTATCTCCAGAACTCATGATGTGAAATTTTTAGTGGATTGATCTTTTTTAAAAAGCTTTGGTTCTAACATCCACTGTTTTAACTTTCGGTTAAGTGTATTCCGGGTAATCCCTAAAATCCTTGAAGCTGTGGATTGGTTCCCATGAGTTTTTTCTAAAATAAGTTTGTACACAGGCTTCTCTATATGTTCTATAATGAGTTTAAGTAAATGTGTTGGTTGATCTTCTTTAACATCAATTTTATCTAGCATAGACGATAGTTTCCAATACACTATGGATTCCAAGCTAAGCTTTTCTAATAACTCTTGTTGTTCTGAACTACAACCATATAAATGAACCGTTGTAGAATTCTTTTCTTTTGATACCGTAATTTGAACATTTCCTTTCTCAAAGAAAGTTATCAGGACTTTACCCTAATTCAGTAGTATGCCATTGTAGACAACTATGTCTCTTCAATGTGGAATCGTAGGACTTCCTAATGTAGGAAAGTCCACTCTTTTTAATGCTTTAACAGAACTCTCTATCCCTGCAGAAAATTATCCATTCTGTACTATTGAACCCAATGTAGGGAAAGTCAATGTCCCGGATTCCAGATCAGAGAATCTTCAAAAAATCTTTGATTCAAAGAAAATTGTACCCGCTTCCGTAGAGTTTACGGATATTGCAGGACTCGTCAAAGGTGCTCATGAAGGCCAAGGATTAGGCAACCAATTTCTTGGTCATATCCGTGCTGTGGATGCTATCATTCATGTCTTAAGATGCTTTAAAGATAAAGACGTGACTCATGTCGAAGGCGGTGTTGATCCCTTAAGAGATTATGACATCATTCAAACGGAATTGATTTTTGCAGACAGTGATACTGTAGCTAAATCTCTTGATAAACTTAAAAAAGCCAAAAAAGATGAACTTTATGCTTGGTTACAAAGTTTACAAATTCATCTTCAATCGCTTCAACCAGCTTCTTCTTTTCATCCACAAACAGAAGAACAAGAACTTTTCCTTAAATCCTTATGTCTTCTCAGCAGAAAGCCGCAACTTCTTGCTCTTAACATTGACGAAAATGAACTCAATCTAGAGAATCCTCCTTCTACAGCAGAAGTTCTCAAAATGGCCAATGCTAAGAATATTCCCACTGTAAATTTCTCAGCTAAAATAGAACATGAACTTTTAAGTCTTGATCCTGAGGAAAGAGAATTTTATTTACAAGATCTTGGTATTAAAGAAAATAGCCTTCACAGACTGATCACCGCAAGTTATAAGCTTCTTAAATACATCACTTTCTTTACAGCGGGTAAACAAGAAATTCATGCATGGCCCATTCTTGTAGATACAAAAGCTCCTGGAGCCGCTGGGGTGATCCACTCAGACTTTGAAAAAGGTTTTATATGCGCAGAAGTTTATAGTTATCCTTCTATCATAGAACATAAAACAGAAGCGAAACTCAAAGAATTAGGGTTAATGCGAAAAGAGGGTAGAGAATATATCTGCCAAGATGGCGATATTATTCATTTCTTATTTAATGTTTAGGAGTTGTGCTAGGGAAAGTCAATTCTAGAGTTTGTAAGATTTTCTTCTCAATTTTTTCTGATTCTTCATGACAAGCTGTGCACACTTCAAAGACTATGAGCGCTAAAGCTTTTTTCATCATTTTCTTTTCACTAAAAGACAATTCTTTATTACTTTGAATACAGTAAAGGTCTCTTAATACCTCTGACACTTCAAAAATATTACCTGTATTCAATCTTTCAGTTAATGCTCGGAATCTACGATTCCAAACCATACTCGATCTTCTGATCGTAGGATTACGGAGAATTTCAAAGATTTTTTCTACGTCTTTAGGGTCTATTAAAGATCTTAAACCTACAGTACTTGCAGAATGGGTAGGGATCATCACCCTTACGCCGGTAGCATCTATTTTAATGACATAAAACTCTTGTCGAGTTCCTTCAATATCTTTAATTTCTATTGTTTCTACAGTTCCTACTCCATGAGTAGGATAAACAGCCTTTTCCCCAACACTAAACTGAAGTTTTAGGGGATTAATAAGATTCTGATTATCCACAAAACAACCTCTTCCTTGATATTAAGACAATAAATTAAAAATTATTTAAACTTTTCTTTTATTTATTAATATTTTTATGCCACTCGTTACCACAAGTCAATGTAAATTTCTAGGTTGGGTCTATTTAAAGCTATTGAGTCCACTGACAAATCAAATTTTTTCTTTAAATTTTCAGCTATTTACAATTTTTTTTTAAAATTTAAAATATTTTTTAAATCACTTTGATTTCAAATCGATAAAAGCTGATTGAATTATTTTGTAAAATATTTTACAAAACCCCCTAGAGTTCCTAATTTTTGCCTTCCTAAGGATATAGTCATTTTTTATGTTGTTTCTACTCAGTTTTAGTACTCTTCTTCTCATGAGCCCAACTGAGGGATTAGCGATTCCCGTTGCGATTACGCTACGTGGGTCTCTTAGAACATTACCCTCGGGAACTCTAAAAAACACATTCCATCCCAATGATTTAAAATCCTTTTTTAAAGAAGGTGTCTTCTCTACAGGATTACTCAAACTCATAGAATCCTTTAAATTTTTAGTAAAAAAGCCCTCCCTTTATCAAATCACCCTTCCCGATATCTTGATTCTAAAAAGTCAAATTGCTCATGACTCTAAAAATACTCCTCCTTCAGATCCTCAGCTAGAAGAAATCGCCCAAAAAGCTCTATTTTTTCTATTTCAAACAAATCTCATACATTCTCCGGAATACTTTGACGTCTTTAAGAAATCTTTTCTAGCCTATGCAAAATTATTAACTACCCCAAATAAAATTCAACTGCGTAACGTATTTGTAAAAGGCATTTTAAACTCTCTTTTTGCGGAAGATCTTTCTCAAAGTGTTCAAGAATTTTTAGAAATAAATTCTTTATTTTCAAAATTATCTTGTTCTGATTGTATTGATCTCTCTGTTAAAATTATGGAGTTTCTTTATCCTGAAGATTCATCTGTCGATTATTTATTAGGTTCAAAACCTATATTAGGTCCCATACAAATCACTCATGCGACTTATGAAGAACTCATCCCTTTTTTAGGGCTGTTACTCATAAAGCCTAAAAACAAAGATTCAAGAAAGTTTATTACCCATTTTACACATAATTTGTTATTGAAAACTGATTTCTCCCAAAATCCACTTCTATATAACCTTGTCATGACTACTTTAAAAAAGTATCTCTCTACAGCTCTCTCTCTTGAAGAACAAGATGAATTAAAAATTTCTTTATCTCAAGAGCTTTTGAATTCAGAGTTACTTTGCGAAAACTATAGAGTTCTCTTAAGCGACGAAAAAAACTACATCACTTTATTTGAAAATAAAATTCAAGTTATTCCTTTAACTATAGATAATTTTTTATCAATCTATGAAGATTTAAGACAGCATTATTCCTATTCTTTTTTAACATCAACTCAGGAATCACCTTCTTTGATAGATTTAACTTTAGATGAGTACTTAGAGTCTCTTAATGAACATTCTAAAAAATCAGACCCCATTGAATTTATTGTTTCAGATCTTTACAGTCTTATATTCTATACTGATTTTCCTATCCATGGAGACTTTAGTCGCCTCAAGCATTCTCTAAACCGCTATTTAAACGATCTCTCTCCAATACAAAAAATTCTGTTTAATAAATTTTTTATTTTAAGCATGGTTAAGCTAAATCCTGATTTTATTCCTTTTATGGATTTAGAAAATATAGATCCTAATCTTACTAAACTTAAAATTATGAAATACGTTGAGTTATTTATCAATTGTCAGAAAGCAGAAACTAGCCCGCCTCCATAATTTTCTCAATATGAGCTTCAAAAGCTTCTTTGCTTTCTTTTTTTGAGATATGGCCATCTGGTTTTAAAGTGAGGCGATTGATTTGATCTTCTACAGCTTGTTGAGGTAATCCTGAAACCATCACGATTTTGCTTTTATATTCATTTTTTTTAAGGATTTCTAAAAGTTCAAATCCATGCATTTCTGGCATGATAATATCAAGGGATATCAGATCTGGTGCTGGGTTTTTATCCAAGTACTCTAAACACTCTATAGCACTTGCACATAAGGCTACACATTCCCACCCTAGACTTTTATAAAGAGACTCTATTTTCTGTCTATAGGGTAGACTATCATCCACAATAAGTACGGTATGCTGTTTGTCCATATCTAAGGTATCGTCCAATATTTGAGAATATTAATTAACATATTTAAACTTCAATCACTATTTTTAAAAAAATTAATTAAATAATATAATATTATTTAAAATCAATACTTTAAGAGCCTCAAAACTCTACCGTCAAACTCTAGCCTCAGTCTGCATACTATAATGAGGTATCCAAAAATAACTCCGATAACTCGACTATATTTTTAAACCCCTGAGATCTTTTCATAAAAGATCTTTTTAATCTTTCATGTTTTATGTCTTTCAAAAAATTATTTTTATTAAAAAAAATTCTGATAATCTCTCATCTTATTTTTGTATTATCTTTTCTTTCTTTAAATGCAGAAAATACCCATACAAAAAGTTATAAACTGAAAATAAAAAGATCTCCCATTCATACTCAAATAATAAGTAAACTATTAGGAGTTAAAACAACAGATTCTTTTTTGGGGTTTCTCAAAAAATCCAAAGAGTCTTATGATCATCCTGTCATATATAAGGTAACTTATGATCACCTAACTTATTTTTTAAAATCCTTATCTTCTTCTAGTTCTTATGAATCCGATCTTGAAAAGATCTCTGATCAATTAAATGACATTTGTTTCAAAACAAATCTTTTCATTGAAGACAACAAGCCCTTAAGTGAAACTTTAAGATATTCATTAGTAGAATATCTTAATTCCCTTAATGAAGCTCAAGCACAAAAATTTTTTACCACCCTAATCAATAAGATCTTTAACTTCATGGATTCCGTATGTGAATCTTCTCTTTTTTTAGAAAACTACTTATCAACTCATGACATAAATATTGAAAATCTTTTTAAGATTTATAGAGATATCATCTTAGTCTATCAACGTAATGCAACCTTTATTGATTCTCTTCCTGAGTTACTCCCCTCTTCAGAAGTCCTTCCCTATAAAGTCAGTTATGTAAATGTTTTAGATCTTCAACCTTTAATATGGCTTTTTCAATCAGAAATTTATGATACAGATCATCTTAAAAAAATTGCAAAAAAAACAAATGATCTCATCTTAACGGAATGTGTCAATAGTTTTGGTACAAGTCTTTTTAGAAATTAACGTAATTCTACATTTGAGCCCTCCGTGGTTGGTGGCTTATTGATGTAAACCGCAGGCGGAATCTTTTGAGCTAAGGGCCTGCCTTGAGAGAACCTTTCAGGAT
>CANGWC010000003.1 GCA_947457515.1 Silvanigrellaceae bacterium | reverse complement strand
GGGAAGGAAACCTTCCCCTTTGTTCTCGGATATTTGATCTTTTATCATGATCTTTGATTCCTTCTTCGCCCTTCAATTTATCTTAATTATTTTTAAGATCTGTACCACGTATTATTGGCACACAGGGAATCAATATGATAAAAAATTACTAGATGCTTTTTCTTATGCTCGTAAAATATAACTTTTAAAAAAAATTACTATAAAAAAATTGATTTTTATTATAACTACCTAAATAATAAATAAAAAGCTATATGAGGTTCTTCATGAAAAAACTGTTTCTCATTTTTATGTATTTGTCTTATTTTATTTTGGGCAATAACCATATTGCTATAGCTCAAGAGCCTCCTCTATACGGTCCATTTTCAGAAGTTATTAATACAATCAATTTGTACAAAACAGATCTTGAATCCCTCGATAATGAACTTATACAACGAAGTCTGGATGGCCTTATATCAAACATTATGGATTTCTTTAATTCCCATAAACTCATTCTTCCTGTGGATTATACCTTAGACAGTGCTCAACCATTTGTAGCTTTTGATAGTTATATCACTGGGGAGTTAGATAAACAGATCCTATTAATTAAGTATCACTTAACTGAAGGAAAAGATGATCCCCGATCACCTAATCTGATTTCAAAATCCATAGAAATTATTAATGGACTTTTTGAGAGTACAGTAAATCGTATTCTAAATTTCAAAGATAATAGCCCATTAAGTAGTTTCTCTAATGCAAAAGAATACTCCCCTACTCACTTGTATGCTTTATTGCATCTGTATCTCGAAGAATTCCCTAGATTCTCTGATGAAAATTTACCTAAAGATAATATTTCACAATCTTTAGATATTTTTAAATATTATCTAGAATTAGATTCTAATAAATTTAAAGGAACATTCGAAGATTATTTTAAAACACAGAGTTTACCTGATTCCGAATACAATAGAGAAATCTTAGAAGCTTTCTTTAAAGCACAAAAAACCTAATCTAGTTTAGTTAAAAAATTTTATATTTGTTTCAAAATAGTACTGATTCAAAGCACATGTTTTTGGGCTCAATTGATTGATTTTTCCCTTACAAACCTTAATAATTAATAAAAATTATAAGAGGTATTTCCTATGAAAAAATTATTACTCATTTTTGTTTATTTATCTCACTTTATCTTAGGCCATGCTGATATTATTATCGGAGGAGGTGGAGAAGTTGCTCGCCCATTTGGTGTTTTCAGTGAACTCATAGAAACAGTTCGTAAATATAAAAAACTTCAAGAAGTCTTTAATGATATTCAGCAATCCCCTAGTGATACCGCCATACAAGAAAGTCTTGATAATCTCATCTCAGAACTGATTAAGTTTTATGATTTTCATCAAAAATCTTTCCCTATAGATTATACTCAAGATATTAAGCGACCTTTTGATACCTTTAATGAAATTATTTTACTCCGTGTAAAAAACTTTATACTAGAGCTCGATAGCTTGAATAAATCACGCTATAGATCTCCCCGTGATAACTATCAGTTTATTTCTCTTACAACTCGAAATATTGACTCTATTAATGATACTTTTATCGACACACTTCTTGATATTTTATTTTTAAAACCTGTTCATGCTTTAAAGCATACCTTTCAACCTAATGATTTACCTCCTACTCATCTATACGCTCTTATCCTTTTCTATAGAGAAAATGATGAATCTATTAATTCTGGTGTAACGACTCCAATTACTGATATTATTGATATTTTTAATTCACTTCGACAATCTCTTCTCAGTGAGACCTCCACGCAATCCTTAAAGCTTTTTCAATCTTTCTTAGAAGAAAAAGAATATTATTCTGGAGATACATTTGAAGACTATGCTCAAACTCATAAATTAAATGACGTTGATTATAATGAACAACTCTTAGAAGCCTTCGCTCCAGCTAAAAGAATATAACCTAACCTTCAATGGCACTATAAATGATCTGTCTTGCAGACGCTGTTGCTCCAATATTCTCTAGCATCAGTTGATTCCCTAATAATCTTCTATTGATCCAAACAACTTCTTTAGGTGGAGCTCTAAAATGGATAGATTGAGTGAATTTCCAAGCTATCTTACGAACTCTCTCCACTAATCCACATTTATACCAAGAATACTCCTCTGGGAAAAAAGGTTCTAAAGAAAGTTTAACTGTTTCATAAAAAAGATCATGACTTTGTGCAGTATCATTTTCTACAAGAAATCCCATTTCATAAGCTGTTTGAAAAATTTGAGATATATTATTATCCATTGTTGCTAAAAAGAGTTTTTTATACTGAGCAACTAATTTAGCTGATATTTTCTGTGCTGCACCAAAATCTAATAAGACCAGTTTCATATCTTCCGTCACTAAAAAATTTCCAGGATTAGGGTCCGTTTGAATGACTTTAAGTTGGAAAATCTCTAGAAAAAGAATCTTTAAAAGATGATGAGAAATCACATCTCTTTTCTGTAAAGAAGGAAATGTGGCTAACCATTTCTCCAGTGACTCTGCTTCTACCCATTGAGTCACTAAAACATCTTGGGTGCACATTTCATCAATGATCATAGGTACCTGAAATTCATTTTTACCTTTTAAAAATTCAAAATAAATTTCATAGAAACTTTTCTCTTGAAGAAAATCTGTTTCTTGTAGGAGCATTTTTTCTACAGTCTTAAAAACATCTTCAAAGTCTCCTCTAATATTAATAAAAGCACCTAATTTAAATAATCTGCGTAAATTATTCAGATCGCTTTTAATAGATTCTCTCACCTGGGGATATCTGATTTTTAAAGCTACAGTTGTATCAGAGGGTATGTAGTGAGCTCTATGAACTTGCCCAATACTTGCTGCATGCAAAGCTTCTGTTTCAATTTGATCCAATTGATTTAGAGAACTTCCTAAAGATTTTTTAAGAAGGGGATGCATTTCCTCCCAAGACCGTGAATTCGCCTCTGATTGAAGCCGTGTTAAGGCTGTTTTCCATCCTTTAGGGAGTGCATTTTCATCTAATAAGCTTAAGAGCTGTCCCACTTTCATGGCAGCACCTTTAAGATCATCTAACCCTTCTACAAATCGAAGTGCTGCAGGACTGATAAAAGCGTCATCTTCCGATGATTTGTTTTTGATCATTTCCGTTCCCGCTCTAAATGCGGTACTAGTTATAGTTTTAATGAAACTAAAAGTTCTATTCCCTGTTTTTTTATTCTTTTCCATAAGTTTTGCTCTACCTATACGTTTTATAACTCATTGGTACCCAGAAGTAGAGCATGGGGGTTTTTATACTGCCCTGGTGAACCATTATTATAAGTCTATTAATTTAGATTTGACTATTATTAAAGGTGGTCCTGGTATCAATAATATTTATTTAACTTTAAACGGTTATGGCGATATTACATTAGGAAATAGTTTTGATGTTTTACGCATTATCAAAGAGGATCTCCCCCTTGTTCCTGTAGGCGCTTTCTTCCAAAAATCTCCCCAAGTTTTGATGACTCATCCCTCAACATCCGTTGATTTTAAATCAGGAAAACTTTTAGATTTTACCTCTAAACCTTTTGGAGAAAAAACTTGGGTGGCTCTTTTAAAAGATAAACTTCCTATCAACAAAATAACTTATACAAAATACCTTTATTCTCTTTTAAATCATCATGAAGTCATGGCTGAGGGCTATATCACAAGCGAACCTTACGTCTTAAAGAGAGCTTGGGGGTATGAGCCCAAGATCATCTTATTGGATGATCTGGGATATGATCTCTATGATAATATTATATTAGTAAATAAGAATTTTTATGATAAACATAAAAAACAAGTCAAAGATTTTTTGGAAGCTTCCTTAAGGGGATGGAAAGAATTTGAGAAAAACCCTGAACCAGCTATGAAAGTTATTTTAAAAGAAAACACTGAGATGACAAAAGACAGAATCCTTTATGGTTTAAAAGCTTTAAAGAGTCATTCTATTATCAATCCTACCTATAAGATGATGCCTTCCCGTTGGAATCATTTTTATGATCTGTGTGATAAATCTGGAGCTTACACTTATCTCGATCCTAAGAAACGTTATTTAGGCATCACCCCATGAGTGATTTTAAGCCTATTCTCTCATTACAAAATGTAGATAAAAAATTTCAAGGTAAATCTATTATTAAAGATATTTCTTTTGATTTAAATCCCGGGGAAGTCATCAGTATCTTAGGTCCATCTGGTTGTGGTAAAAGCACTCTGATTCAACTTCTATGTGGATTCTTCCCGATAGATTCTGGAACTTTAACCTGGAATACAGATATCCTTAAAGGAGTCGTCTTCCAAGACTCTGCTCTGTTACCTTGGTCTACCGTTTTAAAGAATGTGATCTTACCTTTAAGACTCCAAAAACTCTTCACTCCTCAAGAACGTTTACAAAAAGGTAAAGACATCCTAGAAAAAGTCGGTCTTTCTGCATTTTTACAATCTTATCCCCATCAAATCTCTGGAGGAATGAAAATGCGTGTTGCTTTAGCAAGAGCACTGATTTTGGAACCTAAAGTTCTTCTTTTAGATGAACCCTTTGCCTCTTTAGATGAATTAACTAAACTCAAACTCATTGAAGAGCTTTTAAATCTTTGGGATAAAATGAAATGGTCTGCAGTCATGATCACACATAGCATTCAAGAAGCTCTTCTTCTTTCACATAAAGTGATCATTCTTTCTTCTCTTCCAGGACAGATTAAAAGAATCATTACCATTGATGAACCTTTCCCTAGAACTTTAGAATTTTCCTTCACAGACAAATACCAAAAACTCAAATCAGAAATACAACATCAACTTCTAAGAGATCTCAACTGAAACAACTATTTTATAAATTCTTACTATTTGTATTTTGTGGCTGTCTTATCCAGATTTTATTGCCTTATTTTAATGTTCCAGATTATTTCTTCCCTTCTCCTCTCAATGTTTTAAACTATTCCTGGGAAAACAGGTTGCCTTTAATCTCAAGCTTACTCGTCACCTTAAAAATCACATTAGGAGGAGTTTGTACCGCTGTATTTTTAACCATTATGCTAACGACTTTATTCCTCTATATTCCTCTTTCTGAATGGGTCATAGCTCCTTTCATAGGAGTCTTACAAACACTTCCTATGATTGTTTTCGCTCCTTTATTCCTCCTTTGGTTTAAAGAAGATCGAATGCTGACCCTTATTCTTGCCTCAGGTCTTTCAGGTTTCTTCACTTTACTTTCAGGCACTCTCAATGGACTCAAACAAACCCAAAGATCTCTCAATTGGGTATTTACTTTTTATTCAGCTTCTTTATGGGATCAAATCAGATTATTGAAAATACCTTTTTCTCTTTCTTATTTTTTTGAGTCTCTTAAGATCTGTGTACAACTCTGCCTATTAGGAGCTTTAGGGGGAGAATTTGTGATTGGATCTGACTACTCCCAAAAAGGTCTTGCCTACCACATTATGATGGCCAGTTATGAATTAGAAGGTGCTCGACTTTTCTCCACATTATTATATCTTATTATATTAGGATTTTTTCTGATTAAAGTCGTGACCTATATTTCTAAGATGATCTTAAAATCTTTGCATATGGTGTATCGCTAAACTTTTCCATTGATCCTGGGAGTCGTTTGGTATGAATATTTTATTTCTTCTTTCTTTACTTTTGACTACTATTACTTTTGCTGTAGAACCCAAAGCTTCTATCGTTAATGTGACTTATAAATACATCACCTTTACTCCTTCTCATAAAGATTTAAAACCTCTTTTATTGCTAGCACAGTCTGCTGTAGCACACTATTTAAGTTATTCTTCCCAAGACTTTAACAAAAAATATGGCCTATTTTTTGAAAAAATGAAAAATATTCTTGATACAGAAAATGATTCAGGGCCTGTGGATTTAAGTCCTGTGGAAGCTGAATATTATGAACAACTCAAAGAAAAAGGTGATGAAAAAGAAATTTTTGAATACGAAATAATGTCGTATTACATCATGGATGTTCTAAGTTTATTTAACTTTTTAAATCACGAGTCTCTTCTTTTTTCCCCAGACAAACCTCCCTTAAATCCCATTCAAAAAGTAGCAAGACTCATCAGATTTGCACAAGAATTCAGATTATTCTCTTATAAAAGAACGAAGGATGATCCCAAAAGTAACATATATATGTATCAACCCATCCTATCTGGAGATACTATTAAAATTATCTTTGTAAACGCTTCAAATGCTACATCTTTTAAAGAAGCTCATTCTAAACTTACACAAAGGCTAAACTTTTTGATCTCTTCCACCAAAGAGATCTCAGTATCCGAAGCCCGGACATTTAATCGTATGTTTTATATACGATATTTTCGGAATATATTTTTACAAATTCAACGGATACCTTCACAAGTTATCACAATAGCCTCTAACAGTTTCTCTAAATGACTACGGTTATGGCTGTAACTTAAAAATCCCACTTCATATCCACTTGGTCCCATATAAACGCCTGTTTCTAACCATTTAGCATACACTTCTGAGAAGAGATCCATATTACAAGCATCCACTTCTTTAAAATTTTGAGGTAATGATTTAGTCCCAAAAAAGAAACAGAAGAAAGATGCTTTACGCACATATACTAATAGTCCTTTTTGTTTATATTTTTCTAATCTTTCAGATACAAGAAGATCTAGCTCTTTTCCTAATTCTTCAAGATGTTCTAAAACATTATTTTCACGAACATATTGTAATGTAGCTAATCCTGCTGCCATAGCTAAAGGATTTCCAGATAACGTTCCCGCTTGATAAATAGGACCACTGGGAGAAATCCAATCCATAATTTCTTTTTTGCCACCATAGGCTGCTGCAGGGAGACCTCCTCCTACGATTTTACCCATGGTCCAAAGATCTGGTTGAACACCGAAAGCTAAATGACTGCCTCCTTTATGAATACGAAATCCCGTCATCACTTCATCAAAGATAAAAAGACTTTTATATTGAGTGGTCAGAGATCTGATCCCTTCTAAGAAACCTTTTTGAGGAAGAACTAACCCCATGTTTGCTGCCATAGGTTCAATCATAACTGCAGCAATCTCTTCGCCATATTCTTTAAATACAGCTTGAAGCGCTTCAAGATCATTATATGGAACTACTAATGTTTCTTCGAAATTAATGACTCCTGGAGAAGTGGGTTCTCCAAACTGGGCAAGGCCACTTCCTGCTGAGATCAAAAGACTGTCCACATGACCATGATAACAGCCCTCAAATTTAACGATTTTTTTTCTGCTTGTATAACCCCTAGCTAAACGCAAAACACTCATAGAAGCTTCTGTTCCACTGTTTACAAACCGGAGTTTCTCCATGGATGTAAACCAGTGATTCAAAATCTCTTCCCCTAAAAGAATTTCCTGTGGACAGGTTGCTCCAAATGTCATGGCTGTAGAGATCTGTTGATTCAATTTTTGAACAACATAAGGGTGCAAATGACCTAAGATCAAAGGACCCCAAGAACAACAGAAATCTATATATCTTTGACCATCTGTATCATACATGTACGGACCTAAACCCTGGGCAAAGAGCTTAGGTTCACACCCTACAGATTTAAAAGAACGTACAGGAGAATTCACTCCCCCAGGGAAAAGTTTCAGGCTTCTTTCATACCAATCTTTTGAAGAATTCACATTTCATCCTTTTGTCTCATCAAACCTATATTGGAAAATTTTGTCAATATTGGTTAGTCTTTATCTATGCAAAGAAGACAATTTATATCTACAGCAATGTATACAACAGTTATGGCTCCTTTATGGAAAGCTTATGCAAGCAAATCTTTTTTCAAATCAGATCTTCCCTATAGTTTATCCGCTTTAGAACCTATCATCTCCAAAAAAACTCTTGAGTATCACTACGGAAAGCATCATTTAGGTTACTTAGATACGATTAAGAAACTTCATCCTGAGAATATCCCTCTCGATCAAATTCAAAAATTAAGCACTGTAGGAAGTCCTTTATGGAATGCCACAGCTCAAGCGATTAACCATGACTTTTATTGGAAGTCTTTAAAACCTGTTTCTCTTAAAACCAAACCCTCACCTAACTTTGAAAAATGGATTCAAAGCAACTTAGGAAGTATCGATAATCTTAAAAATGCTCTAAGAGATGCTTCTTTAAATCATTTTGGGAGTGGTTGGACATGGTTAACGATTTCTGAAGGTAAGCCTAAAATTTATGCTTCTTCTAATGGAGATAATCCTTGGATGAATGGAGAAACTCCTTTATTCACATTAGATCTCTGGGAACATGCTTATTATCTTGATTATCAAAATAAACGTAAAGATTATGTTGTAGGAACTTTAGATAAGCTTATAAATTGGGATTTTATCTCCGCAACTTACGAAAAATCAAAACCAACCCTATAATTCCTAAGATGAATCCTGCAAATAACAAAAGTCTGTAGATCTCTTCAATATAGAAAAAAGGACTTTTCTTTTTAGAATGTATGATATCCGGAAGTGCTGATACCAACATGGGTTTATCTTCTATTCTAGTATGATGAATGAGAAAAGGTTTTTCTTCCTTCTTCTGCTCTTTTTTGATTTTCTTCACATTTTCTAAAGATGGTTTAAGTACCTGGGTATAAGCATCAGAAACAAGTGAAGAATAAAATAGATTCTTATCGTCTTCAGAAAAGTCTTTAAAGAGTTTAAAGAAAGGATATTTCAAATCAGAATCTTCGCTTTTGATGAGGTGATGAAACAGTATTTTACCTTGTGTTACAAGTAAACATAGCTGTTCTGTGTTGACTTGTAAGATCTCATCTTCTAAGAAAACGGACCACATCATGAACGGCACTCACTGTAAAAAATATCTGCCTGACTAAAGTCTAAAAAAGCTTTCCAAGGAGCCGGAGCATTCATGCTAAAGATACGATGTTTCAATGGAAACAATGCCTGTGGGGCATAAGTGGGTCTATAAGGCCTGACTTTATATTTAAGTTCCTTAATATCCTTAGATCCTTTCTTAAGATTACACATTTTACAGGCTGTAATAATATTTTCCCAAGAAGTCTGACCTCCTCTAGACACAGGGATCACATGATCTAATGTCAAAGTAGGAAGTGGAACCTTATGATGGCAATACTGACAGGTAAAATGATCTCTTAAATAAACCATCCAACGGGAGAAATGGGGAGAGACATATCTGTATTTCTTAGGACGGCATTTTTGAGACACCAGAACCCAAGGCACTTCATAAGCTCTATTCACCGTTTGGATCTTACGGGAAGACGGCACCAAAGCCTCAGCTTTACTCATATACATCAATACAAAACCCTGACTCAGGCTTAATAGGTGAGTGGGTTCATATCTTGAATCTAAAAGAAGGACTCTATTCCCAAATGTTTCCACATTATAAGACTACCACAACATAGACCCCTATGAATATGAGAGCTATCCAGAAAAAAATAGCTGTATATACAAGGCTTTGTGTAAAAATACCTACTAAAGATGTTGATTTTTTCATAATTCATTACTACATATATCGTATGATACAAACAACAAACCGTAAAAAGAAAAAGTTCGTTAAATTAAAAAAGACTGTAGACCCTAGTGCTACCTTTGATTACAAAGACACTCATGTCATCCGTCGCTTTATGACAGAGCATGGTAAGATCATTCCTAGCCGTGTCAGTGGTGCCAGTGCTCAGCAACAAAGAGAGTTAAAGATAGCTATCAAAAGAGCTCGTGTGATGAGTCTTATTGGATATGATTCTAATATTGAACCTAAGTTCATGACCTAAGCGTTAAAAATATTTTTTAACAAGCTAAACCCAAATTATTGTTTACGAATTAAAATAGTTTTTAAGATTATTTTTTTATGAGTATAGATTTGAAGAGACTAACATACAGGTTTGGTTATTCAACCCCCTGCTAATTTTCTTGCTAACCAATCAACAAAACCTTCTGTTTCTTCATTTGCTTGCGTCCACGCAGCACTTTCCTCTGCTATACTAGCACTTATATTTTCTACTTCTGAATTAGCAATATTAATAGCATCTCCCAAAGAAGGCACTGCCCCAATTTTTACTTGATGGCAGTGGTTGTCTACATCATAGATATATGTATACCCCGGGGGAGGTAGGTCTTCAGTAGGTTGAGAGTAAGCCATTTGAATCATTAAAAAACTTGCCACTAAAATTACCTTTGATATTTTCATAATATACACCTTAAATTCAATATATCTCAAAAAATATTACAAAATACAACACATATTTTAGAATGAATCTATGAACTGAAAATTTTTTGTTTAAATATCTGAATAAAAACAGAATCATTCCAATAAAATGAACCGTCAATACTCTTTAGAAACTCTGATCTCTTATTTATGATGTAACCCGAGTTCAAATTCAGGAGACATCATATAGAAAACATCAGAAATTAATGTTCCTTCATTTGCTTTTGTATTAATCATGATAATATTTTGAGTTTTCTCTTGTGGGCTCAGAAATGCAAAAAGTGCTTTTTCCCAACCATCATAAGTATTAAATGTACGATCATTGAATAGATTATCGTATTCTCTATGAACCTCATCATCATCCTCATTTAAAATTTCTTGAAGCCCTTCTTCCAAGTTAGACCTGAGTACAGACGGAAATATTTCCAAAAATAATTTCACTAATTGAGTATCAGAAGTTTGAGGAGAATTATGATTTACATCAAGAATATTTTGTTTAAATCTTCTTGTAATTATTGGATAATTTGATTCCTCTATACTATCCTTTATAAGATTAAGTCCTCGACTCATTGCATCTAGGATATTGTCTTCTATAGCTTTTTCCATTGGTGTGAGCCGTTGTGAATTAGCTTGAATGGTATAACCGTGTTCTTTAATATTTTCAGAGATATAAGCACTCATATCTTGATTAACTTCTTGCCTATCTAATACTTCTAATTCAAGGGTACTTTTAATTGTAGCCGCATAAGATATCGCCTGAGGGGTGAGTTGAAAGAGTTGATATGTCTGACGAAAAATTTCTTTGATACTTATTCTAGCTTGAGAAAGTAAATGATACTGACGAGCATAAATTTTGATTTTTTGAGCCAATAGTAGAAGATCTTGATAATAGAATGTTATATCTGCTGGATCTACAGGTATATTAGGACTACCACCAATATCAGAGCCTCCTGCTCCTAAAGCTTTTTGTAGAGGTAAGATCATTAAAATAGGTAATAAAATTATGAGCTTTAAATGATTCATTTGTAATCCTTCGCTAAAAGATGTCTTATCTTTTAGAACTTTTAATCAAGATAAAAAAATTAATCAATTATTCTAAAGGCAGAAGCAGTGGAAAAGTAGAATATGTTCGATGTCATCGTAATTCATTATGGTTATTGATTTTAGACTTCAAACTGAGTTCAAATTAATGAGGCATCATATAGAAAATATCAGAGATTAATGCTCCTTCCTTTACTTTTTTCTTAATTATTAAGATATTATCAGCTTTCTCTTGCGGGGTTAGAAATGAAAAAAGCGATTCTTCCCAATCTTTATGATCAATAAATCTATGTTTTTTATTTATTGCTTGAAACTGTTCACTAAAGTCAGAATCTTCACATCTCAGATCTGGATATATCATTTCAGCTAATGTAACACCTTTTTTTAATATAGGAATGAACACTTTTAAAAAATTTTTAAGTACCAAAGCATCCATATTTAGCATAGAACTATCATTTTTTTTAATAATGGCTTCTTTTAAATGATCACTAACCAATGGATACTGTAAGTCTAATATCTGATTTTGTATGAAAAGAAGTGTTTGACTCAGCGAGGTTACTACACTGTCTTCTATATTTATTTCCATTTGTGAGATGAGTTGTAAATTAGCATCAATAACTGAAGCATACTTCTTAATATTGTTAGAAATACAAGCACTCAGATCTTGATTAACTTCTTGCATACCCAAATTTTCCAATTCGCAGATACTTTTTATTGTAGCGGAATAAGATCTCGCCTCAGGGGTAAGTTGAAAAGGTTGATATGTTGTTTGAAAAATTTGTTTGAGGCTGATTTGCGCTTGGTAAAGGTAATGATACTGACGGGCATAAACTTTGATTTTTTGAGCCAATAGTAAAAGTTCTTGATAATAAGCTTGAATATCTAATTCTTCCGCAGAAGAGATCATAAAATCACCACCAATATCAGAGCCTTCTGCTCCTAGGGCATTTTGTAGAGGTGAAATTATTAAAATAGATAATAAAGTTATGAGCTTTAACTGATTCATTTGTAATCCTTTTCTAAAAAATATCTTATCTTTTAAAATTCGTACTCAATCTAAAAAAATTAATCAATTATTCCACAGGACGAAGCAGTGGGAAAAGTAGAGTGTCTTTAATATTATCGCAATTCAATAAAGTCATAATGAAACGATCAATTCCTATTCCACATCCTGCGATAGGAGGAAATCCATGTTCCATAGCCAGCAAGTATTCTTTATCTAACGGCATGGCTTCAGTGTCCCCTTCATCTCGGGCTTTTTGCTGAACGATAAATCTTTGCTCTTGATCGAGAGGATCTACAAGTTCTGAATAACCTTTAGCCAGTTCGACTCCTCCAATAATAAATTGGAAGAAATCAACTTTAGTAGGATCGTTAGGTTTCCTTCGAGAAAGTGGCCCAAGTTCCATAGGGTAATCTACAATGAAGCAAGGCTTAATTAAGAAAGGACGACATTTCTTTTTATAAAGACTGTCTACCATTTGAAACCAATGAGTTTTAGGGGTGATGCCTTCTACGTGAATATCTTTTCTTTTAATTTCATCAAAAAGACTTTGACTGTCTTTAAACTGATCAAGATCGATATCTGTATGTTTCTTAATAAGATCGAGATATTTAATGATTTCCCAATGACCATCTTCTAAAGAGACTTCAACTCCATCTATGACAAGCTGTTTGAGATCTAAAACAGTGAAAATGATGTGTCTTGCAAGTCTTTCAACATAATCTCTCATGTTCTCAGAATTCCAATAAGACGCATAAAATTCTAACATGGTAAATTCTTGAAGATGTACTGTGGAGATCCCTTCATTTCTAAAGCATTTAGCAAATTCATAAACTCTAGGGAATCCTGCTCCAATATATCTTTTCAAATAGGTTTCAGGTGCTATTCTTAAAACACAGGAAATATCTAAAGCATTATGTGCTGTGTAAAAAGGCTTTGCTAAAGCTCCTGAAGCAACATTTTGAAGAATAGGTGTCTCAACTTCAGCAAACCCATTATCTTCAAAGAAGCGTCTCATTTCTCTTTGAATCAGAAGTCTTTTCTGAAAGAGATTTCGGGATTCAAGATTGGTAATAACATCTAAATATCTTTGTCTATAAATGAGTTCTTGATTTTCCATTCCATGATATTTTTCAGGAAGTGGTCGAAGAGCTTTATTCAAAAACTTAAAAGAGTCGACATCTAAAGTCAGTTCTTCAGTTCTTGTTAAGAAGAGTTTACCTTTAACCCCAACAAAATCTCCTACAGAAACGTTTTCTTTAAAGAGTTGAAAAGTCTCTGAATTTTCGTCTTTAACTTTAACAGCTATTTGTAGTCTGCCAAAGATATCTTGGATAACGGCAAATAGCAGCTTCCCTAAAATTCTTAAAGAGACAACTCTTCCTGCAACACTGACGTTTTCGGTCCCTACAGGGAGAAGTTGAGCCTCTTCAAGAGTGTGTGTGGTTGAATATGAATCTGAGAAACTCAGTTCTAAGAATTTCTTCTTTTTTGCTTCAAATATATTTTCCATAATGTCTTAGTTAATAGCACAAAAAAACCAAAAAGAACGAGAACACTTCCTAAAGGAATTGAAGTGATTGAATACAGAGCGACACCTGAAACCATAATAAAAAGACTCCATAAGATACAATTGATATGAAGAATAGACCAAGGTTTCGCAATAATTGCAGGCATAATAATCAGACAAGAGACAACAAGGCCTCCCACTGTCATCAGACTTGAAACAATAGAAAACGTGATCATTAAAGGAAATATCTTTTCCAAAAGGCCTGTTTTAAAACCCATAATCTTAGCAAAATCTGCATCTAGGATCCAAGCATCAAAATGATCTCTATAGAAAAGAATGACAAATAAATTAAAGACTGTAATCAGAACAATAAATATCACATGAGAAACTGTCATATTCTGCCAATCACCCATAAGAAGTGATTCAAAGTTCCCATAGAAACTTTCATATTCATGAAAATAGAAAATACCCATAAGACTAAGAGCTAATAATATCCCTAAGCAAAGAACAGTACTGGTATCCGCAGGAATATGAAAAAGACGAATAAACGCTTCGATCATATAATTTCCCAAGATCCCACAAATAACTCCTCCAAATACGGAGAACCACCAAGCTTCTCCCCAAGGAATATAAGAATGAAGAATCAAACCTAGTAGAGCTCCAGGAAGCATAAGATGGGTCAGTGTATCCCCAGCATAAGAACGATTTCTTAAAACCATTAAAGGGCTGATAAGTCCAAAATTAACAGCTATCATAAATAACCCAAGGAATATCATGATTTGACCTGTTGAAATTGAATTTGACTTAAAGCCTCTCCATGTAGCCAACGTCCAAATGTAATATTCCCTGTGACATATTCTGAGAATTTCTCAAAATGGTGTTCAATCACAAAAATAAAAGCATTATTCTGAAGTGCATAATCCTGAATGGTTTTAACCAGAAATTCTTGGCAGCAAACATCTAAGTGAGCTAAAGGCTCATCTAGAAATAACCCTTTAGGTTGAGATACCATAGCCCTTGCCATCATGGCTCTGAGTTTCTCTCCAGGGCTGATTTCCTGTAAAGATCGTTGAGCTAAATGAGTGATTTCCCAATGCTCTAAAATTTTTGGAATCTTATCTTGATTCAGACCTCGAGATGGTCCTAACCCCAGAGAAACATATCTACTGATATTCATAGGGAAATAGCTATGTAAGTGGGATACTTGAGAAACATAAGACAAACTATTTTGCTCAGAATACTCAAAAGAACCGGATATAGGATTAAGAAGATTCAGTAGAGTTCTAATCAGAGTTGTCTTGCCAGACCCATTAGGTCCAGAAATCAAATAGATACCAGGCTTATGAATGGTTAAGGATAAAGGTTGGTGTAGGCTATGATCATAGCCGCTACATAAATTGTCTAGTCGAAGGAAATCCCGCATTTACTTAATTTTTCGTAATTCTGAACGATCGCTTGTGAATAATCTTCAGCGTAATCTTCTGAGCCATTATAATAATAAGACACTTCTTTTAAAGAAGTGCCCCCTAAATTCTTGGCTATGTTAACCTTAGAATCCAGGACTCGCAATCCGTATTTTAAATTAGTCAGAAGATTATGAGTGATCCCTTGCCACTCTGGAAGTTGAGAACTGTGATCTTCTTGAAAATCATCTCCTACAATTGTGATGACTTGAACCATACCTACACCATTACAATTACCATAATCATCACAACTGTCTTGCAGTTGTCCCATTCTCGTTTCTCTCCACGCAAGAGCTAGCATAACCTGATTAATAGAATAGGAATTTTCATTAGCCCATTGTTTAAGATTTTGATGATGATTCATATCATTAGCCCATGCCCTTTTAAAACAAGGCAGAAGTTTAGGAACATTCCCACAAATATCATCAGTATCAAGTACACCACTTCCTTGAAGAGTCTCCTTCTCTGTTCTATCAGGAAAAGGATGATTCCTTTTTAAATATTGATCATAAGTGGTATAATCAGCGTAATTAGGTTTCTCTTCCCAAAAATATTCACAAGTCCCCTTGTTTCCTATCTTAGGACCCGAAGGGAGAGCTACTGTTTGTAATGAATGCAACATCGAAGACACAAATCCTTGTTGGGCATATTTACTGTACTGAGCATTTGCTAATGAAGAAAATCCTAATAAAAATAATAATCTAGTTATCATAATTCGCCCCTCAATTTCTGAGTTTTATAATGTTGTTTTAATTCTTAAAGATATATTAACTGAATATTAGAACTATTGTAAATCGACAGGTTATCAAACTAATCAAAAGAGACTCCACATTTACCTAATTTTTCGTAATACTGAACAATTGCTTTTGAGTAATCTTCTGCGTAGTGTTCAGAACCATTATAATAGTAAGATATTTGTTTTAAAGATGTTCCTCTTCCTAAATTCCTAGCTATGTTAACCTTAGAATTTAAAACTCTTAAGCCATACTTCAAGTTTGTGAGAAGATTATGAGTGATTCCTTGCCACTGCTTTTGATTAGCCCCATTACTCTCTGAAAAATCATCGGCAATAACTGTAATAACTTGTACCATACCTACACCATTACAATTTCCTTTGTTGTCGCAACTATCTCTCAGTTGCCCCATTCTCGTTTCTCTCCACGCAAGAGCTAACATAACCCTATTAATAGAATAAGATTGTTCTTTAGCCCATTGCTTAAGATTTTGATGATGTTTTTCATCATTAGCCCATGCTTTTTTAAAACATGGAAGGAGTCTAGGAACATTTGCGCAGATATCATCAGTATCGAGTACACCACTTCCTTGAAGAGTCTCCTTCTCTGCTCTATCAGGAGAAGGATGACTTTTTCTCAAATACTGATCATAAGTTGTATAATCAGTATAATTAGGTTTCTCTTCCCAATAATACTCACAAATTCCTTTGTCTTCTGGCTTAATATCTTGTTTAACTTCTGGCTTAGGATCTAAAGATTTAGTAGAACTTACAACTCCATCTTCTAAAGATTTAGCAAAACTCCGGATTGCATCTGTAGCACCTTGCTTAGCTTCTTCAATATAGTTTGCATATGCCATTGAAGAAATACCTATTAAAAATAACAATTTAGTTGTCATAGTTGACTCCACACTTTTTGAGTTTTTCATAATGTTGTTTTACGAGTTCTAAATATTCTAACTGAGTAGCAGATCCATTGTAAATCTGAGCAACGTATTCTAAAGATGGTGTTCCTTTTGCATAAGCTATTTTTACCTTAGAATCTAAAATTCTGAGTCCATATTTTAAATTAGTCAAAAGATTATGAGTGATTCCTGGCCACTGCTTTTGATTCCCACTAATACTTTCAGAGAAATCATCAGAAACAACTGTGATAACTTGTTTTAAGCCTATTCCATTACAACTTGAGCCACTACAATGATCAGGAATTTCCCCCTGTCTTGTTTCTTGCCAAGCCAAGGCAAACATAAGTTGAATAGGTGAGATATTTTTATCTTTAAATAATTTCTCAAGATTTTTATGATGATCGGTGTCATTTGCCCAAGCTTTTTTAAAACAGGGCAAAAGTTTAGGAACATTATCACAGATATCATTGGCCTTTAAAACACCGCTTCCTTGAAGAGTTTTATCTTGTGTTCGATCAGGATTGGGATAATTTTGTCTCGTAGATGCGTCATATAAAGTGTAATCACAATAACCTTGTTTTTCTTCCCAAAAATATTCACAAGCCTTAATTCCTTTAATTTCAATGCCTTTTTGGTTAGATGGATTTACAGAAGTTTTATTTTTTGCAGCATTTGCAGCATTTGAAAAAGGATTTGAACTGATGGATGCTATATTTGAATCAGTCACAAGAATTGTCTGTCGACATTGAATCAAACTTAAAAAAAGAATCCCAAAATAAACTTGAAAGATCTGAGTTCTTTTCAGGGTCATAAATTTAAGGAGTGAAGTATTGGGTTAGAAATTTTTCTAATCCTTGTTTTTCTTGATCAGATAATGGGGTGGAATAACGAGTGGGCATAGGATTACTTGGTACCTGGCTAATCCGATACCACATAATATAAGCATTATTTTTTACTGTATTAATATCATTAGAAAATCCATAATAACGAGCTGCTTTAGGAGCAAACTCTGATTTGTTATCACCATGGCAGTTATCACATTTATTTTTAACAATTGTTTGAATGTCTCCCCATTGTGGATTTTGCACATCTACTGAAGTTGTGGGGAAAGTTCTAGAACCAAGATCATAAGATCCACAAGACTGTAGAATCGAAAGAATTATAAATAAAATCATAATGCATACTCATAAGTGATAAATGCTTTAGGCATCCATAATCTGAGAGGAACATAATGTTCTCCTATGCCTACTTTCCAAGAATTATAGGTCAAGCCTGCCATAATAGTCGTATATAAAGGAATAGTAGAATCGCTTAAAGTATCGGTTGTTACGAGATGAGCCTGATCTGAAGGAATATCCAATGTACTTTTAGTCTTTTTAATCCCTAAACTTAGGGAAGCCCAGCACACATGAGAATAAATAAAAGAAAATCCTGAATAAAATAAAGTGGACTGAGTTTTAAAAGAATCTTTAGCATCAATTTCTGTAATCCCTCCTTCAACATCTGCCTGAGAATATTGTGCTCCTAAAGACAATTCTGTTTGAATATCATTAGATAAAACAAAAGAATAACTTCCTTTTAACCCGCCCAAAAATTCTGTCACAGAAGAGGAAAGACCCATAATTTTTTCTGCACCAGTGGGAAGAAACCCTCCCCAAATATCTACTGACCAGCCGCCTTGGCCATAAAAAAGAGATAGAATAGGGATAGTATGAATAGGAGATGTTGGAACTTTTTCGCTTTTAGAACCTATTGTGGTATTCACTTTAGGCAACAACGATATGGGTAAATGAAATTTTAATCCTTTACCCATAGATTGAGGTTGGACTATTGGTGCAGCATCAAGAAAACTTGCATTAATATCTTGTAGTCTTTGTGCTTGTTGTTCCCAAACAACTGTTGCCATAAACTGTATCATCCTATGAATGTGTTGATTATAGCATGAATTTTAAGCACACTGTCAAAATTGATTTGACATATATAAGTAAATTTCAATGAGGAGAAAAAAATGAGTGTTTACGATACAAGAGAATTTAGAAAAGGTCTAAAAATAGAAATGAATGGTCAGCCTTTAACCATTGTTGATTTTCAACACGTTAATCCAGGTAAAGGCGCAGCTTTCACCCGTCTTAAAACAAAGAATTTAAGAACAGGTCAAGTGATCGAACAAAACATTAAAAGAGGAGATAAAGTTGGCAAACCTAATCTTCAAGATCGAAATGTTCAATTTCTCTATAAAGATACTCAAGGCTATCATTTCATGGACACTGAAAACTATGAAAGTGTTATGCTCCAAGAAGAAGATGTGGAAGATGTTAAATTCTATCTTTTAGAGCAAGCTTATTTAAAAATTCTTTTCTTTGAGGATAAGCCTATTGGAGTCGAAGTAGGAACATTTGTTGAGTTAAAAGTCACTCAAACAGAACCTGCAGTTAAAGGAGATACAGCTACGGGAGCTTCGAAACACGCTATTATGGAAACAGGACTCAGTGTTTCTGTTCCTTTACATATTAAAGAAGGAGATACTTTAAGAGTAGACACTCGAACCGGTGATTATATGGAACGTGTACAGAGAGCCTAAAATTTGGGTTTCACGATCATCAAAGGTATTCTTGTAAGAAAGGAACACACACTGTGAATTTTGAAAAAATTGAAAAAATTCTTGCGCTCATGTCAGAACATAGCCTCACTCATATTGAAATCGAATCAGATAATGAAAAAATTGTTTTATCCAGACAACTTCCTGGAACGCCCCAATTCATTGCGGCTCCTTCACCTACAATGATGCCGATAAGTTCTGTAACAGATTCTTCTTCCCCTCAAAAACCTATAGATTCTGATTCCGATGACTTCTTAAGACCCGGTGAAATTTTAGTTAAGAGTCCCTTTGTAGGAACTTATTATAAAGCACCTTCTCCTGACTCTCCTGATTTTATTGAAGTGGGCCAAACCATATCTAAAGGCAAAGTCCTTTGTATCATTGAAGCGATGAAAATCATGAATGAAATAGAATCCGAAGTCTCTGGAACTGTGAAAGCAATTCTTGTAGAAAATGGAAAACCTATTCAATTTGATACTCCTTTATTTATTATCGAAACAAAAGGATAATCTAAACATTATGGCACCACTCAAAAAAACCATAACTCAAAACAAAGTTCTTATTGCTAATCGTGGAGAAATTGCTGTTCGTATTATTCGTGCTTGTAAAGAAATTGGCCTTAAAACCGTAGCTATTTACTCTGTTGCAGATAAAGACAGTATGCACGCTAAATTAGCTGATGAAAGTATCTGTGTGGGTAATAGCCCAAGCAGTTCTTCTTATTTAAATATACCGAGTATTTTAGCAGCTGCTGAAATATCAGGTGCAGATATGATCCATCCTGGGTATGGGTTTCTTGCAGAAAGAAGCGATTTTGCCTCTATCTGTGAAAAATGTGGGATTATTTTTATTGGACCCACCAGTCACCAAATGAAAAGCTTAGGAGATAAAGTCTCCTCTAAGATTTATGCTAAGAAAGCAGGTCTTCCTCTACTTCCAGGCTCAGAAGGCGTTGTGAAAGACATTAAAGAAGCAACAGCTGTGGCTGAATCCATTGGTTACCCTATCATTTTAAAAGCCAGTGGTGGTGGTGGTGGTAGAGGAATGAAGATCGTTTGGGATTTTGATTCTTTAGAGAGATCTTTTATTTCTTGCCAAAATGAAGCAGGGGCAGCCTTTGGAAATCCTGATGTGTATATTGAAAAATATATTGAGAATCCAAGACATATTGAATTTCAAATTTTAGGTGATCAACACGGAAATCTAATTCACTTAGGAGAAAGAGATTGCAGTGTTCAAAGACGTCATCAAAAAGTCATTGAAGAAGCGCCTAGTGGGAAACTTGATCCTAAACTCCGAGAGAAAATAGGAGTTCTTGCTTTAAAGCTCACAAAAGAAGTGGGATACCAAGGAGCAGGGACCGTTGAATTTCTCCTAGATGATAAGAATAATGCTTATTTCATGGAAATGAATACAAGAATTCAAGTGGAACATCCTGTCACAGAAGAAATCACAAAAGTAGATCTGGTACGTTGGCAAATTCTGATGGCTTTAGGTGAGAAACTTCCCTTCTTACAAAAGGATATTACCATACAAGGACATTCCATTGAATGTCGTATCAATGCAGAATGTCCTAAAACATTTGCGCCCTGGCCAGGAATGATCACCGGGTTTTCCAGTCCTGGTGGATTTGGAGTTCGTTTCGATAGTTTTATTTATCAGGGATATACCGTTGTTCCCCACTATGATTCTATGATTGGTAAGCTCATTGTATGGGCTGAGTCTCGATCAATGGCTATAGCCCGTATGAAATGGGCATTAGGAGAACTGATTATTGATGGAATCAGAACTAATATCTCTTTTCACCAAGAAGTCTTAAATCATGAAGTTTTTGTAAATGACACTCATACGACAGGATTTTTAGATCAGTATGGTTTTATAGGCCGTAAAGCTTAGATTTATACTCTTTAAGCATTCTTTCTGTAGAGAACTGTTCTGTACCCATCTTAATAGATTTTCTCATTTTAGAAATCCATTCTGTAGGTAATCCATTCTTATCTTTCTTTCGATAGGTTGGAATAATATCTGTTTCTAAAAGATGATAGAGGGAATCAGCATCTTTCTTGAGCTGATGATCTTGGTTACTGTCTACATCAGTACCACCGATAGCCCATCCACATTCTTTCTCGTAGGCTTCATCCCACCAACCATCTAAAGTAGAAATATTGAGAACTCCATTTATAGCAGCTTTTATACCACTGGTTCCTGAAGCTTCTAATGGACGAAGAGGATTATTTAACCAAACATCAGATCCTTGAACGAGTGCACGGCCTAAAGCAATGTCATAGTTTTCAATAAAGTAAACATGATCACCCAAGTCTAATTTATGAATGAGAGAATGAATTTCAGCTATAATGCTTTGACCAGATTCATCTGCTGGATGCGCTTTACCTGCAAAAAGTAAAATCACATTATGCTCTGTGAGAATTTTTTTAAGACGAATAGGATCATTAAAAATAAGATTTGCTCTTTTATAAGCGGCAAATCTTCTCGCAAATCCAATGACAAATGTCTCTGGATTATGAAGTTTTAAGGTAACATCACCTTTTTTATGTAAAGGAAGATCTAAACCATTTCTGAGTTGTTCAATGATAATTCTTTTTTGTGCAAACTGAAAAAGATCTTGTTTAAGAGATTGATGGTGTGCCCATAAAAAAGCGTCATCTCCATCTTCCGACAATGCTTTCCATGATGGTTGATGCACTCCATTGGTAATTCCCATAAGTGGGTTTCTTGCTACTTGTGACCATGTGTCATGGGCTGTCACTCCATGAAGTTGGCTCACTCCATTAGATTTATGACAGAGTCTTAAACAGAAAGCTGTCATATCAAAGAAATCATTATCCCCATCTACTGTTCCCATTTGAAGCACTTCATTTAAAGGTAGAGAAGAACCTTCTATCAAAAGCTTAAGATAAGGAATGACAAGATCTTTATGAAACTTTTCATTTCCAGCAGGAACAGGAGTATGAATCGTAAATACACTGGACTCATGGATGATTTCTACAGCCTCAGCAAATGTTTTATTCTTTTTGACGAGATCCATCATTCTTTGGATCAGTAGAAAGGCGGAGTGACCTTCATTCAGATGATACACCTTAGGAGCGATACCTAATGCTTCCAAGGCTCTGATCCCACCTATCCCCAAAACAATCTCTTGAAGGAGTCTATTTTCTCTTCCAGAGACATAAAGATGTCTAGAGATGTATCGGTATTTTAGAATATTCAGATCAATATCTGTATCTAATAAGAAAAGATCTCTATTTCCTACAAGAAGATTCCAAACTTGTGCGTGAATTGTTTCTTGTCCTAATTGAATAGAAATCACTAGAGGTTGGGAAGTTTTGGGATCGATAACACGACGAAGAGGAGTCATGGGAGACATCAAAGTTTGGTAACCGTGTTCCTGTTTACCCTTCTTATTAATTGTCTGAGAGAAAAATCCTTGCTTATAAAAAAGACCCACTGCGACAAGAGGAATATCTAGATCAGAAGCTTCTTTACAGTGATCAGCAGCAAGAATACCTAAACCACCGGAATAGATAGGTAAGGTCTCGTGAAACCCATACTCAGCACAAAAATAAGCAACATGAGCAGGAGCTTTCTTTTTGAGTGGATCATATCCTGATATTTTTTGATATTCAGCACATCTTGGAAGGATTTTATCCAGTGGAGTGAAATGAAGCACTGAAAGAGGATGAGAGTATTCATCCCAAATAGCAGGATTGATACTGCGAAAGAACTCCTTAAGTCTGGAGTCCCAGGCCCATCGAAGATTATAGCCCATCTCTTGAAGGATGGGCTGATTCTCCCAAAAAATATTCTCTAGTTTTACCATTTAACACCCCTAAAAATTGGATGTTATATTGATAAAGTAAAGAAATAAAGCTCTAGGCTAAATTATTTTCTAGTGAAGATGAGATCCATTGTCTGAGATCCGCTATCACCTTCTGTTGTATTCGTATTACATGTATCTTTTTCACCCATTGTAAGAGTTGCATTAAATTTATCATCGCTGATACGTGTGCCTTTAAGAACAAAACTTCTTAATTCCTTACAAAGTGTATTTTTATTATTAATATATCGATAACGAGAATTTTGACTTACCGATGAAATTCCAAATCCATTATTAAATAGAAGTTCCATATTACCGGACTCATATCTACCAGGTAATTGACCTACAAAAAGACCTTTAGAATCGGTACAAGCACCAGATTCTAGAGGTGAGCCTTCACAGGATATTGTATTTTGGCATGTGCCATTAGCATCACAAAAACTATTGTTATTCACTCTAGGAAAGCAGCTCTTGTCAAAAATAGGTTTTAAAAGAGCTAAAGCTGCTGCACCTGTCTCTGCAGAACAGAGTAAGTAAGCACCAACAGGTCTGTAAGAGAAGAACTCTAACATCTTAATTTGATCAGCAGCAGGCTTAGCTAAAAACTCTGTACGACAAGAGTTATAAAAGCCAATGTACTGTGCATTTGTGAAAGGAACAGGAGCAGTATTAGCTGTAGTTGTTGCTGCAGTTGTAGTTGCTGGTTGCATAGAAGCATAAACTACAGGACAGAGATTTTTAACTGTTTTTTGGTCATACATCATATTCCAATTAGTGTTTGCGTCAACAGATGCTGAGGAAACAATTTTAGAATTATCTGATGATAACATGAGACCTAAACGAGAAAGTTGTTCAATAGCATAACATGCACTTGGTTTATCTTTAGTGCCTGCGCATTGTGAGAAACTTGTTAAAGGAGCGTAATTTCGGCAATACCCGTCAGATCCACCGTTATCAGAGTCAGAAAGACCGTTTAACATTTCTGAAATACCGCGACGGATATCATCACGAGAGTTTTCGTAAAGACCCGCAAAAGCACCGGTTGTAATAGATTTACAAGATCCACCTTGTGGGCCTTGATTTCCACCATTAAATCTTGCTTTTATTGCAGTAATAGATGCTGCTTTTGTCGCTGCAGGAGCAGGCTGAATGACATAATTAAGCGAATTTGGGTCATTATTTTGAGCGTTTACGTTTGGATGTCCTATCATAAGATTTTGACCGTTAGGTCCTTTATAGGAAATCAGTTTCGTATCACCTGGGTTTGTACAAACTGGTTTATTATTTACTGCACCAGGAACAAAAGTTTTAGGATCAACGCAATCATCGGAAGATGTTACGGTTGCAGTAAAGGTTGGCAAGTCACCTTTTTTCATATCATCTTTTGACAGTGAACAAATGAAACGAGATTTTGTTTCACCAGAAGCAGGATCTACAAACTTAGTCTCTGTACATTTTTGTTCAAAGAAATAAACGTTAGCATCAGTGATCACAGAATCTATAGATTTTAGATTCTTAGCTGCAGCTTCACAATTAATTGCAGCATTTTGGGACTTAGCAAATGTTATGATATTTGCTTGTACAGTCGCTGGTAGCTGACCAAAAACGGCATCCATCATAGCATTGAATTCATCTAATGTAGATGCTTTAAATGGAATATTAACGCCATTTATTGTAAAGCCTAGATTAACTCCAGCAACTTCGTCATTATTATTAACACACTTTTTAAAAGCAGCTTCACTAGACCAAATAGATGCTGTGGTTTTTCCATTATAATCAAATTGATTAAAATAGATTGATTCTGGAGCTCTATTATTATCTTCCTCTGATTCAGCGTTAGCAGCTTTTGCTTCTTTTGTTAGTTCACCTTTGTCATTTTGTTGGATACCCCAAACGCCAGAGATAGATTTACCAAAAGCTGTTTTTGTAGGAGCAGTAGAACCTGTTGTTCCTGCAGCAGCTTTAGCAGCTTCATCACCGGTAAGAGATGTTGTCTTTGTTTTATCTATTTTAGCTGAAACAAGACCTGTATCTGCATCAAGATTCACCTGCATGTGAAGTTCACCTGCACCAGCAGTTAGAGCAGTACTGCTATCAAAAACAAGATCTCCAACAACTTTTGTTCCTTTTCTTAAGAAACATCCAAAAGATTGACCAGCGAATTTGTCACAAGGCTTAGAGAATGCACCTGTGGAATCTATGGTAGCAACACAAGTATCAGGATCTGTATCTTTAAAAGTAATACAAGAAACACTGTATGTTGTGTAATCAGTCAATTGATTTAATGTTGTTGCTGAAGAAGCTATGTTTAAAGCTCCTGAAAGAACAACGCTCGTGCTTCCTGATGTCGTAGTAGTATCAGTAGTATCTGATGTTTTCTTACCACAAAAACAGAAAAACACTAATGGAATTAGTGAAATAGACTTTTTGAACATATAAAATGTCCTCCTATAAAGTTGATATCAATTTATAAGCAGATCCTTTATATCTAAAAAAAACTGCTCGAAATTATTATTTATAGAGTAGTCGGTTTGCGTTCCCGCTTTCAGTAATCTAACGGAAAATTGACGATTATTTCTTTCGTCTTGACCAAAAAAGATAACTCCTGTAGCACCCAGCTTTTCACTCCATTGAATTTGTTTACCTATTTTTGTAGCTCCTGGAGAGAACATAATAGATAGACCTTTTTGCCTAAGTGAATTCGCTAACTCAAAATAAGAAGTCACTTCATCTTGGGGAAAAACAAGCATGACAAAAAAAGGTTTTAATTGAGGAACTAAGGATTTCTTTCTCACTTCTAGAAAGTTATCAATGCCTTCCTCTCCTAATCCTAAACCTATTCCTGAAGCTTTGTTATCTTCAGAGAAATGACTGAGAAGATTATCGTATCTACCCCCTCCGGCTAAAGCTCTTCTGTTTTCTGGATGCTGATCAAAGAGTTCAAAAACAATTCCTGTATAGTAATCAAAACCCCTAACAATAAATGGATTAAATTCTATCGCGATTTGAGGGTAGAGATCTTTCAGTATTTTTTGGACTTGGCAAAGATGCTTCCAACTCGAATATTTTTCTAAATCAAGATCTTGAAAAGAATTTCCTATCTTATTTTTGAAGTCATCTATTTTAGGGATTAAAGGAGAAATTTCTTTCCAAAAAGTTTCTGGTGGTAACTTATCTTTTCGATCCATAAGTTGAAGAACAGAAGCTGTTTCTTTAACAGCGAATTCGTTTTGAAGCATTTCCTCAATAAAACCTCGATGATTTAAAGAAAGTTTAACCTCTAAAGGTTCATTATTTAGAATCAAAGCTTTTATAATTTCAATCAAAGCAATGATGACATGCAGATCTTCTAATAAAGCATCCCCGGCAATACTATCCACATTGAGTTGTAAGAACTCTCTTTTTCTGCCTCTTTGGGGTCTTTCATATCTGTAACATAAAGGAAAACTAAACCAACGAATGGGCTTAGGTAAACTTTCAAATTGAGAAGATACCATACGAGCAAGAGTTGGAGTCATTTCTGGACGTAACGCCACTTGTCTTTGTTTACGATCATGAAAAGAATAAATTTGTTGAGAAACAATATCTGCACTGGTTTTATCAGTATAGAGATCTAAGAGTTCTAGTGTTGGACCATCATACTCTAGAAAACCATGTAGTCTTAAAACGTTTCCAATAATACGTTTAAATTCATTCCTAGAAGAGCAACGCTCGGGATATATATCATCAAAACCTCTGAGAGGTTCACCTAAAAGTTTTACCATATGACACCACTTATGTATATTGATGGCATATGGATACTACAAAAGCAAAAGATGAATTACCAAACCATGTAGGGATTATTATGGACGGTAATGGGAGATGGGCTCAACAAAGATTTCTCCCCAGAATCGTAGGTCACAATAAGGGAGCTGATCGAGCTAAAGAGATTATAGAACATGCTTCTCAAATCGGAATTTCAACCTTAACTCTTTTT
This sequence comes from Silvanigrellaceae bacterium, assembly GCA_947457515.1. Classification (GTDB taxonomy): domain Bacteria; phylum Bdellovibrionota_B; class Oligoflexia; order Silvanigrellales; family CANGWC01; genus CANGWC01. The sequence continues at coordinate 18,789 of CANGWC010000003.1, read as the reverse complement.
GCTTTTTCCAATGAAAACTGGAAGCGTCCCACCATGGAAATTTCAGGACTTATGAATATTCTTAAAAGATATTTAGAAAAAGAATCAGCAAGACTGATTGAAAATAACATCAAACTCAGTGTTATGGGAGATATTACAAGATTCCCTGAACCTTTAGTGGAACAGATATTAGAACTTCAAAAAATTACCAAAGACTCTAAAGGAATGAATCTTGTGATTGCGTTAGGTTACAGTGGACAAAGTGATATTCTTCGAATGACTCAAAGAATCGCTCAGAAAGTTCAAAGTGGCGAATTATCTCCAGAAGAAATAGAGAATTCTACCTTAGAGAAAAATTTTGATATCCCTCTTCTCTCTCAGTTAGATATGGTGATCAGAACAAGTGGAGAATTTAGAATCAGTAATTTTATTTTATGGCATATGGCTTACGCTGAGCTTTTCTTTACACCTTGTTTATGGCCTGACTTTGATATTCATCACTTTAATGAGTTATTACAAAATTATAGTCAAAGAAAACGTACTTTTGGAGGACTCGTTCCAAAATCTCAAAATAGAATGAGTGCTTTAAATTCTTCCGTGTAAATGATATTCCTTTGGTGCTTATGAATTCTTTCCTTCCTTTTATTGCCATGATTGGCATTGTTGTTTTTATCCATGAACTTGGTCATTTCCTAATAGGGAAATTCTTTAAATTAGAAATTTTAGAATTCAGTATTGGGGTGGGCCCTAAACTTTTGGGGTTCCAAAGAGGCATCACTGTTTACAAACTTTGTCTCATCCCTATTGGTGGATATGTTCGTTTTAATGATGATTCTGTAATGGGACTCACTCAGGCTCCTTTGCATGTTAGATTTTTTGTATCTGTTGCAGGACCTCTTTTTAATTATATTCTTGCATTTTTTGTTTTCTTCACAGTATGGACTTCTGGAATTCAAGAACTGAGTTCTCAGATCTTTGTATTAAAAGATTCTGTAGCCAGTTCTTTTGGTCTTCAAAGTGGAGATATTGTTAAAAGCATTAATCATAAGCCTATCAATTCATGGAGTGAACTGACTGACACCGTACAGAAATCTCCTGGAGAGCCTCTTGATGTAGAGATTCAAAGAAATCAGAAGCTTCTTTCCTTAATGGTCACCCCGGAAAAGACTCAAAATGAGTTACAACAAGCTACAGGTAAAGTGGGTATTTTACCGGAATTCACAAAACCTATTCTTTGTCCTTTACCTTCCAGCTATCTTGGCCAAAAAGGCATTGTTTGTCATGACACTTTGATCTCCGTGAATGGAAATCAGATCAGATCATTTCAAGATTTTCTTAACCTTGAAATCACTTCTCAGCCCTGGGACTTTGAAATCTTACGAAATGATAAAATAGAGCATTTAAGTATCCCGAGTACTCATAATTATGAAAAAGAGACTTATCCCTTAGAAGCTTTAATTAAGACTTCTTCTTGCCTTCCTGAAAAAAGTTTGATTTTAGGTTTATCCTCAAAATCTGATTTCAGTTCTGAAAATGGAGCTTCTTCATTGGTCAATCCTATTTTTAGAAGAGATATTGAGTTATGGATTTCAAAATACACTCAAAAGCTTATTTTTATTAACTATTTAGTATTAGGCGAATCTCCTAAAATAGTGCAATGTTCTGTTCCACTGAATCTTCAATTTACAGAAGAGCCTTCCATTGTTTCAAGAAAACTGACCATTTTAAATGGGAGTGAAGCTTTCCATCGGTCTCTTAAAATGATTGTCGATCAAACTCAAAATACTTTGATTGCCATTCAAAAACTTTTTACTCTGCAACTCTCTCCTAAAGTATTAGGTGGACCTATTCTCATTGCTAAAGTTGCTAAAAATGCTGCGGAAGAAGGAATGAGTATATTTTTCATGACATTAGGAGGAATGAGTTTAAATATAGGCTTATTTAATCTTCTTCCTCTTCCTCCATTAGATGGTGGACATATTCTGTTTCAGTTTTTTGAACTCATTTATCGAAAACCTCTTCCTAAATTCTTTCAAGAATGGTTTGTAAAATTTGGTATCGTTTTTCTTCTCAGTATGATGGCTCTTGTATTCTTCAATGATATTCAAAGACTTTTTCAGTAATAAAAGAGGGGCTTTCATCCTTCCTCACGATAAAAAATTTTTTATTTATACTTGGAATACAGATATTTCTAAAGCCTCAATATCCAAAGTAGAGAATGCTGAATCTTTGGGAAGATCCTTTAAAGAAAGTCTTTTAAAAGAAAACTTAAACTTAAAGGATTTAGAATGTTTGGTGATTTATTGTGGACCTAAAGGTTCTTTTACAAGTCTTCGATTAGCTGCTGCCTTTGGGAATGGTCTTTTATCGTGTCCTCAGATGAAAGGATATGAAATTTTAAATGACCCTATTTTGATTCAAGATTCTTTTTATCATGAGCCTGTATTTGATTATAAACCTGTAGATATTTTTACGCCTATCTATAGTCATGGTATAGATACTCTTTATAAAAAAACTTTTACCCCTAAAGTATAGAAATTATGAATCCTCAAAGAAAAATGGCTATTTTTTTACTGCCTAATGCTATCACTTTACTTTCACTTCTCTGTGGATTTCTCTCTATGAGAGTCACTGTAGATACAGCATATGGAGAATACAGATTTGTCATTGCGGCTTATCTTATTTTATTTGCTGCCTTATGTGATGGATTAGATGGAGGAGTAGCAAGACTCACTAAGACTCAGAGTAACTTTGGAATGCACTTAGATTCTTTATGTGACGCTGTATCCTTTGGTTGTGCTCCTGCATGGCTTATGTTCTTTTTCAGATTACACCCATTAGGAAATACAGGATTTGCTTTGAGTCTGATTTATCTGACTTCAGGAATTTTAAGACTTGCTCGATTTAACGTTCAAACATCTTTAGGTAAAAGCTCTAAAAACTTTATGGGATTACCTCTTCCCATGGCAGCTTGTGCCATTTGTATCCTTTGCCTGAGCTTTTATAAGATTGATACGCTTTTAGGAGATCTTCAGAACTCATCTGCATTTTGGCCTGTTTTGAAGCTCATTCAAATAGATAATCAAAAATGGATTCTAGGAGCCATTACATTATTTTTGGCTTTAGCCATGATCTCCACTTTTGAATACTTCAGTTCTAAGTCTTTACGACTTCCTAGAAAGCGTCCTTTTAGATTTTTTGCTCTTTTAGCATGCCTTTCGATTTTAGTATTCGCTATAGAGTATCATATTGCTTTGCTTATATTTATTTTTATTTATTGTATTCATGGTCCGATTCTTTGGATTTTTTCTCATAGACCCATTGCTGTAGACGAAGAAGATCTTTTTGCTGTAGATGAGGATATATTCCATGGAGAAGATCATGAATAAAGAAATAGGGATTGTGGGGGCTACAGGGTTAGTAGGCTCTCTTTTGTTGGATATTTTAGTGAAGAGATTTATCAAGTCTTCAACTATCCATGCTTTTGCATCCGATGAATCAGCAGGAACTGAGTTAGTCTGTCGAAATAAAAAATTTATCGTAAAAAAAATGACTGAAGATGATCTTGAAAAATGTCATGTTCTTTTTTTTGCTTCTTCTGAAGCAATCTCCAAAAAATGGATCCCTATTATGGCTGATAGAGGAGTCCTTTGTATCGATAAATCATCTGCCTTTAGAATGGACCCTAGAGTTTCTCTTGTGATACCTGAAATTCATTTTCCTAATGTGAATGATCTTAAAGACTTTCCTGTGATTTCTAGTCCTAATTGTTGCACCATTCCTCTCGCACTCAGTTTATTTCCTATCCATCAAAAATATGGAATCAAGAATATTATTGTGAGTACCTATCAAAGTGTTTCTGGTGCAGGTAAATCTGGAATTGAAGCTCTCAGATCTGAACTTTTAGAAATAGATAGCGAAACGCCCTTTCCTAAGAAAATCGCTTATAACGTATTCCCTTTTGTTTCTCACTTTGTAGAAGACGGCCATACGGATGAAGAATTTAAAATTAAAGAAGAACTGAAAAAAATTCTTTATACAGCAGTTCCGGAGTTTCAGTTTTCTATAGACGCAACATCAGTAAGAGTTCCTACTTTTGTTGGGCACGGAGAATCTGTAACGTTAGGTTTACATAAACCAGCTCAAAAATCTGATATCGTTCAGTGTCTTTCTCAATATGAAGGCATACAATATGAAGACTTCCCTATGTTTTCAACACCTTTAGAATGTGAAGGCAAAGATGAAGTCTTTGTCAGTCGATTAAGACCCGCTGAAAACTTTGACTCTGGTTACTCTTATTGGCTTGTTTGTGACAACCTTCGTAAGGGTGCGTCATTAAATGCTGTTCAAATTTTTCTCAAAAGCATTGAGGTTGGATTTTTTTCATCTTAAACTTTTATTATGAAATACTTTCCTTTTTTATTCTGGTTGATCTTATCAATAGTTACTTTAAATTTCTGTGGGAGAGAGGAAATAGAATCCTCATTAATGGATACTGGACCAACAGATCTTATCTTCTCTGCAAATACTTCAAGTCCTTCAATACAGACAACTCCACCTGCATTTGGACAGAATGCAACGGATCCTATCAGTAATTTTATTGTAGAGTTTACCTTTTCCTTAGAGTCTAGCTCTCAAAGAACTGTTGTTTATAATCAAAATAATTGGGGTCTTTATTTTGGAAATGGAACTCAAACAACAATTATCACTCCCCAAAGCCCTAATGTTACAATCACCCAATCAACAACACCATCAGATCCTAATGCTCTTTCTCGAGCGATTAAGGTGGCGGGTGATGTGAAATTCACTTTGTCATTTACGAATCAACAATTACCGGATAATATTTTTCAAGCAACCACTTTAAATGGTACAAGTAGAACACTTGATATTACTGTTTTCTATGATCCTACGGGTACAGGCAACTTCCAAAACGCTATTAAGTATCCTACTTATTCTATGCGTCAAGACAAAGGGGCTATTAAAAATCAAGTGTCTTTATCTGGACTTAAAAGTTTTGATGGAACAGCTTCTTTCCTTCTCACTCCTCCCGACGATCTCTCTGCTGTGGATGGCACATCAGGAAGCATACAAATACTTCCACAACCTTCTCGACTCTCTGGTTATCTAGTGGTTTATTGGAAAAATAAAGATTGTTTAAATTCATCTAGCTGGTCTTTTAAACCTAATCCCTGGATTGTAAAAACAGGTGTCACTCCTCCTACCAGTAAATGTGTCTACTTAAAACCTAATCCTAATGCTTCTCAATGTTCATTAGGATGTGATCCTACTGTTAAACCTGATTATAATGGATATTCTTTAGAGACGAGTGCAATACCTGATTTTCCATCTTTACCTCCTATAGGACAAGTTGTAGAACAAGGATGTTTCAACCTTCTTCAAGTGCCTGCATCACAATCAACCGTTGCCCTAAGTAATCTTGATGATAATGAAACTTACGGTGTATTTGCTTACCCTATTGATTCTTCGGGTTCTATTGGGCTCTCAAGAAGCTCTTGTCTTGTTTTTATTCCAAAGGAAACTCCTCTTCTCAGTACAACCTTAGATCCTAGTCTTGTGAGAGATAACCAGGCTTGTATGGTTTCAACCGTCTCCGGAGGTGATAGTTCTACGGCTCATTATTGGAGAGTTTTAAGGGATCGTTATTTAACTCAATGGGGATTAAGTTCTATCTATGAGAAGTATTCTCCTGATTTGGCTTCTTTTCTCAGGGAACATACTTTTATTTCTTCTTTATTAAAACCTATTCTATGGGTCTCAGGTTACACCGGGGTAAAGTTACATGATCTTTGGGAAAGCTTATTTCATAGAATTAAAGTCATCACAACTTATATTCATCAATTTATATTCCCCATAGCTGAAGCTGCAAGTTATGAAGGACTCATAGAAATACAAACGGGACCATTAATGATCACACAGGATCAAAATGTTTTCACAGAATTTTATCCTGATCTTCCTTGGAGATTTCTCGTTTCTTATACTTATGGATTAGGAAGACTCTTCAGTTTAGGTGTTGCTGTAGATTATCTTTTTAATAGTGGAACAGCTCCTATGAATGATAATTCCGATCCGATCCATATTGGTTTTTATAATATTGGACTTTATGCTTTAGCTAATTTTCATTTCTTTTCACTGTATCCTATGATCACTCCTCTTCTTTCCGTAAGATACGGATTAGAAAAGTTTAGAGAAGGTGTGAATGAAGTTTCAGATACTCCTCTTCCAGGAGCTGGATTTTTCACTCAAGGATTAGGTCTGACTTTATCTATAGCTTCTTCTCTTTATTGGTTAGGCAACTTATCTCCAGATGAGATCTCATCTCAAGGATTAAAAGATTTTATGCTCAGTTTATTTATAGATTATCGACAAAACCTTAATCCCACGATACCTATTGCTGGGATAAGTTATGGTTTAGGTATGCAGCTTTATACAGAGTAGGCTATTATCTCTTATGTTATTATTTTTTAAGGTCAGATCCTAATTATGTCTCGTTTACCTGTATTTCTTGAGTTTTTGCGTCCTATTGTCCACAAAATCAGAAAAGTGATTAAAACTCTACTGGGAATCAGTACCATTGAATACGATCCTAATGATGCTTTGAAAAAAAATATTCTCAGAGTTGCAGATCGTCTCACTCTCATTGAATCACAGATCAATTGGCGTCTTTATGGACTTCCTGCTCCCATGACAAATATTAAGTTAGAACAAGCTCAAATCCTTGCTGGATCTGGAGAAATTGAAGAAAACTTAAAACTTTTATCAAACCATTTCTGCCAAAAGTTTGAACCCAGTTACCTCAATTCATCAGATATCAAAACTTTAAGTATTATCAATGATACCTCATTAGATTTTATACAAAAACATTATTCATCTAAAGAAGCCTCTTTGATTTTAGAGACCTCTGATCTTTTCCTAGAAAAACCTTCAAACATTAAAGAATTCACCCCTCTAAAAGCAGCCAGTCTTCCTGCTTTCCTACAAACACAATCCTGGGATCATATCTGGCTCTCTTCTCTCATGGAAAGAATCACTCCTTTACAAACAAGTCTTCTCATTCAAAATAGCTATGCTCATCTTAATCCTCAAGGAAGATGTGAAGGGATATTCTATGATGCACAAAATATGGTAGACTTCTGGAATGATCCTAGGAGGATTCGTCCTATGACAACTGCATCTTTCACGGCTTTATGTGAAGCTTTAAGTATACCGACTCCTAAGTTTAAACCTTTAGATCATGGATTGATTCATTTTACTCTTCAAAAATAGTGCTTCAAAAACTTTATCTTTTTAATGACTCATTCTTTTGCATCAAGAATGTGAGGATTTTCTTTTTCATCTTTATTTTACTCTTCTCAACAATTTGTAGTACAAATCCGAACTTTAATTTTCCTCTCATTCTATTTTTTCTAATCACTTCTGTTTCTTTATTTTACATTCAGGACTTTTGGAGAGTTCTCGCTCAACCTCAAAAACTGATTTTTATCTACTTTTTAGGTCTCATCACTCTTTATGGATTCAGAATGTCTCCCGTCTTTTTAGACAGTTCTTCTATCAGTAGAAGTTGTTTAAAACTCCCGGGATTTTGGACGAAGCTTGAATGCTTAAGTCAGCTCAATTTCGAGGTTTCATCAGGTTTTATGCAGTTAACTCTTCATATAACTGCTCTTTGTGTCTTTATGCTGGCATATTCAACAAAAGAAGTTTTCTTAAATTCAGTATTTTCAATGATCCTGATGGTTTTCTTCCTTGGTCTTCAACTTTATTGTTTAGCCTGCCCGACTTTCTTTAAAGAATCCTTATGGTCTTCTAACTTTATCTACTCTGAAAATTGGAGCTTTATGAAACACAGAGGCATGGGGCTATTTGCTAATCCTTCTTGGTTATGGCCTTTTTGTTTAACTCCTCTGACGATGAATTTGTATTTTATCCAAAAAAGAAGAGCTTTATTATTAAATTATCTCAGTATTATTGTGATTCTAGTCAATCTTATCCGAAGTGAACAAAGAGGTGCTATTCTTCTCAGTGCTCTGACTCTATTTTTTATCTTTATTTTAAATACAGACTCTTTACATAGACTCTTCCCTTTAAGATCTCATAAACTTTTTTATAGTTTATTAGGGATATTGACCGTTACACTCAGTGTTTCATTTATACTTATCTTTTACCCACAAAAAGATCTTTTATCTCAGGAACGTTTCCAAATTTGGTCTATAGCGTTTCCCCCTCTTTGGGAGAAACTTTTATGGGGTCACGGAGTGTTTTCTTGGAAACAGTTTTTTTCTTTGTATGCGACTTCATCTCCAGAACTTGTATTTGATACAGCTCATAACTTATGGCTTCAAATCCTTTTTGAGTTAGGATTGTTTCATGGACTTTTGATCCTTTCAGGTATGTTTCTTTACTTAAAATTTTTTTTTCATTTTAATAAAGTTTCTATTTTCTTTCTCATCAGTGTCTTTTTCTGCACATGTATACAAGAAATTGATTATATTCCTTCCATTTATCTCTTTTTTGCAGCTGGATTAGGTTGGATATCATCCGGGTATCAAGAATGTTAAGAAGTTTAAGGTACCTCTCTTTATTGCTGTTACTTCCTATTTTTTGGATGAGTTGGGGTGGTTATCATTTTGAAGTTTTAAATGATCCTGAATTTCTTTTTGAAAGATGGTTAAGACCTTGGGGATTTTTCTCTGCCACTGTGAATAAATCTCCCTATGCTTTCTTTTTTATTTCACAAGGTGGTTTAAACGCAAAATCTTTTTATTCTTTTATCAAAGAAGACAATGGATTTTTCATAGATTCCAGTTCTTATTTTTTTCCTAAACTGTATTTTTATCAATCCACCTCTGTGACTCCAGATAAACAAAGACTTCTAGGATTAAGATTGAAGTATCCTCCCTTTGGAACCTCTAGTCTTATCCTCAATAAAACAGGCTGGTACCCTTTAGAAGCTCAAGATAGCCATCTTACTCTCTGGTGTAAGGGTAATTGTGCATTAGAAGTTAAAGGTTCTGCAGTACACCTGAGATTCCAAGTTCCCTCTTATATTCTTAAAAAGTTAAAATACTCTTCTTTTTCTTTAAATGAGAAAATCTATGCCATTAATGCTTTCAATCCTTATTTAGATATTAAAGAGGATTGTAGTAAGCCTTGTAAGTTTTCTTTGAAGAGTGAACGTCTTTTTGTTCCGAAAGAATTAGGGATTAATGATGATAATCGTACTTTAGGAATACAGGCATTCTTTTTTTGATTGTATGAATTCTTATTGTTTTAAAGGAGTCACTTCGTAGCCATCTTGCCGTAATAAGTTAAGTATTCCATCTTTACCTATTAAATGCGTCAAACCAAAAGCAATAAAAGCATCTCCTTTATTAATTTGTTCTCGTAATATAGATAACCATTGGTGATTTCTAAAAGACCCTAAATAACTTATAACTTCTGGATCCATCATACCTGCAAAACTTGTCCTTTGAATTTGGGTAAAATAAGCCTCAATAGATTCAGGCAATTCTTTACCCCTACGATAATATTGAGCTTCTCTTTGAGATATTTTAATTATATTTTGATAATTATCTAAAATAACTGAGTTCAGCTGAGGGTTAAAAACTTTTTCATACACCTGAGTTAAGATTTCTAAAGAATCTAAATAATGGATAACGCCATCATTTATGGCTTGAAATGCGTTTACGATTTCCTGGTCCAATGTTGTAGTTTGCTGAGCTTCTTTCATAAGAGTCAAGCAAGTTAAACTTGTTAACAAAATAGAAACAGAAACGGGGCTTTTAAGACTACTAGAAATAAATGTGGACTTATCCACTCCAGGCGGAGTAATACCACGCCAGTCAATGTCTTCCCTATCAATAAGCTTACTTAAATGAGAATCTAAATTTTCAGAGCTAAACCCTATTTCTGATTCTTTCTCTAAAAGTAATTGAATAGCGTGTAAGCTTGTTTCTTCATTACTTTCAACAACAAGTCTTTTTGCAGAAGCTATGATTTCCATAATTTCAGGTGGCATATCTTGCAATTTTATCCCTGCATGGATAGTTCCCAAGATTCGAGACTTTCTTCCATTTGGGCTTTTAATCACGTAAGCATACTCTAAAGGACTGTTTGCATAAGCAAAAGAACCATTGAGCTGGAAGGCTAATATCAACGCAAAGTAAATTAATAGTTTCAAAACTCTTATCCCGAACTGACGTTACTACAATACTTCATGCGTTCAATAAAATCAATACTTTTTTTAAAAAATCAATAAAATTTACAAATTATTTAACGAATACTCAATGAAATCTTGCACATAAGAATCCCAATTTGAGGTTTTTATAGGATCTGTTTTCTGAATCTGAATGAGTTTGTAAAGACCCAAAGATATATCTTCTACACTTAAGGGATCAATGATCACAGTGGATTTAAAGTCACAAACTTCCGTTAAGCTTGTGTTATGGGATGTGAGTACAGGAACACCATAGGTTCTTGCAAGAGCAATGGGGATACCAAAGCCTTCATAAAGACTAGGCATGAGAACTCCTGAACTTTTCTGGATGAGATGATGCAGTTCTTCATCGGATACATACCCACATTCTATGAGATGACCCTTAAGTTCCTTCATCATCGAGGATAGAGGTCCTGTTCTCCAGAGTTTAGGACCAACCAGCATAATTTTATAATTTGAATCATATCTTTTAAGAAACAACTGAAAAGCTTTCAGGATACGAACTGTATTCTTTCTAGGATCTGTACTTCCAATCACAACAAAATAAGTTTCTTTAGAAGTAACTTCTAAGACAGGTAAATGAGGTTGATAGGTTGGTTCAGGATGACCATAGAGATCAAATGATGGCTGAGGAACGTAATGAAGAATATCTAAGGCTGCGCTTCGAGACACTCCCATAACACAGGAAGAATAGTTTTTGATGCCTTCAAGATATTCCTCAGTGAACCAATGCTCAAGTCCAGAAACAACTCTCAAGGGGAGAAGATAAGGTATGCCATCATGAAAGATATGCCCTATTTTAATATAGGGAGAAGAGTCTTCTAATGAGGCTATCCCTCTTTGAATATCGTATTGACCTGAAATCCAATACCAGGCTGCATCTGTAAAATAGTCTTTTTGATTTCGAGGAAATCCCCAAATATCTTTACCTAGGGTTTCTGAAATCTGATCGAGTAACATTTCAGAACATGGACCTGTGGGACAATAGCCTCGAGGAGTGCCTACATCTTGAGGGAGATAAGGAGTTGCATAAAGTTCACAGACATCTCGATATTGTTCCCTTAAATTACCTACGGACTTTAAGATGGAATAAGCAACTTCTTGGATCCCGGTTTTAACAAGTTTATGGGGATGGATGGAAAGATTATGAACATCAAAGATAATACGAGGTTTTGAGATCAGCTGGATCTGATTCTTAGGAGGAGAAATACTCAGAGATTGACTCTCTTCTGGAGAGTGGGAAGAAAGATATTGGATCCAATGGGACAGAAATTCATCCCAAGATTTTGATTGGAATGAGGGAATTTCTTTTTGATCAATACCCTTCTGTGAAGCTATTTTTTGCATCACAAGGGCCACTTCATAAGGGTCATTTGGATCAACATAATAGGAATTTGTATGACTTGCTTCAATCAAAGATGTGTGAGCACAGGTCATGGTAGGAACTTTAAATCTTCTGGCTAAAGAAAGTGGCATTCCATAGCCTTCAAATCTTGAAGGCATCATAAGACCTGCACTTTTTTTGAGATGATTTTCGAGATCATCTCTGCTGAGATAACCTAAATGGATCAGATCATCTCCTAATTCTGATCCTATTTTTTGGATTCTTTCAGGCTCTTTTGACCAGCCTTGCTTCCCTGCCATAATCAGTTTGAAGCTATTTTTTTTAAATTTATGTTTAAATATTTTAAAACCTTGGAGAACGAGTTCTAAGTTTTTTCGAGGTTCAATGGTTCCAATTGTGAGAAAGTAAGGAAAGGGATATAGAGTTTGGGGATCTTTTTTGAATGATTGATCGATTTCCTCATCGGGTAAAGGAGTACTGATCAAAGCAGGAGTCTTTTTTCGGAATTGTAAATAGTGAGAAATATCTAATGCAGTGAAAAGAGAATTTCCAAAGATCACCTCTGTGTATCTTGTGATTCCGGGAAGGTATGAATTCTGAAACCATTCAATCATTCCAGACTCCACCAGTTCTGGTCTACGAATAGGCCCAAGATCATGAAGTAATGCAGCTATTTTTAATTGTGGTAATTGTAAAGCAACGTGTCTAAATTCACAGAGTCCAGTGATGATATAATAATCGACCTCTTTGAGGACCTCATAAAATTTATCATCGTCCCAATTTCTAGGATCTCTTCCCCAAAGCTGATGAATATCGACTCCTATTTCCTCTGCGGTTTGTTCTAATACAGAGTTAGAATTATTCACTTGAGTCGTACGAAGTGATCCTTGACGATAATAGGGAAGATAAGGAATCGGAATAATCTCAATGTTTTCGAGGGTATCTCTGAGGTGATATGTGCTTTTTAAGAGATTAAAAACGACCTGTTGAATCCCCGTACGGATCACTTCCGTAGAAACTGTGGATAAATTATGCAGATCAATGGCTATCTTCATCTTGCAACTCTGTAGTCCATGATCCATGATGTATATTCATGAAAGAAATTGTTAAAATCATTTTCCCTTTTACCGTACTCATATTAAGTTTGCATTTTTTTGTAGAAAATGTCGCCCAGGGACGTACATCAGAGATCATATCTTCTCTTCTCTCAGATATTCAAATTTTTAAAGAGCCTCGTCAAAGTGGTATTTTTCAATGTAAGCATCTTAAGGATAAATCTTTAGAATTCTTAAAGTTACATTATTCTGTTAAAACCTGGAATCAAGAGCTTTCTCATAATACATTAAACAAATTTTTCTCGACTCTTGATCCTGGAAAAAACTTTTTTCTACAATCGGATATTGATGAATTCCAGAAAAAAGAATCTTCGCTACAATCTAAGATCATGGATAAAGACTGTACTGATATTATAGAAATTCATACAAGATTTATCACGAGAGCAGAAGAAACATTTCAAGAGATTAAATCTATTCTTAAGAATAAACCAAACTTTGATTTAGATGAATCTATCGAGACTGATCGTAAAAAGATCAATTGGTCTCAAACAAAAGAAGATCGTAAAGAACGTTGGAGAAAGATGATCAAACTTTCTTCTTTATCTTTAGATTCTATTGATAAAAACTGGGATAAAACATCTCATAGATTAACGAAACGTTATGATAACTTGATTAAAAGCATGAAGGAAAGAAGCACCGATGATATTAATGGTATTTTCATTAATTCTCTTTTCTTATGTGCAGATCCTCACTCTCAGTATTTAATGCCAGAAGATCAAAATGAGTTTAAAGAAGCATTTAGTTTACAGCTTGTAGGTATAGGAGCCACTTTAACTCAATCAGATGGTTATACAATTGTTGACTCTCTTGTTCCTGGAGGTGCAGCTTTTAGAGATGGCCATATCCAAAAAGGAGATAAGATTATTGGTGTCGATAACCATGATAACCAAGGTCCTGTGGATGTGGTGGATCTTGATCTGACTAAAGTGGTTAAGATGATCCGTGGAAAGAAAGATACTAAGGTAACTCTTAAAATATCAAGACAATTCCAAACATTCGATATTCAACTTGTCAGAGATATTGTGAATATTGAGCAAGGTAAAGTCAGAAGTGATGTGATGATTCTCAATCAAAAACGAATTGGTGTCATACTGATGCCAAGTTTTTATATTGATTATCAAGGCAGCCGCACTAAAAAAGACTTTAGAAGTAGTTATTTAGATATGTTAACAGAGATTGAATCTCTTAAGAAAAGAAATGTTGATGGCATCATTTTGAATCTCACTTCTAATGGTGGGGGAGATTTAGGAGAATGTTTAAAAATCACTAGCCTATTTATGAATGCTCCCTCCATTGTTCAAGTGGAAGATCAAAATCGAAAGATAGAGAATCTTTATAACCCTACAGGAAAAGCTATTTATGATGGTCCATTAGTTGTACTTATCAGTAAGATGAGTGCATCAGCATCAGAAATTTTTTCAGGAGCTGTGCAAGATTATGGCAGAGCTCTGATTGTGGGTAATGAGAAAACCTATGGAAAAGGCACTGTTCAAAATGTCGTAGAAAACAGCCCTTCATTTTGGAAACCTAATGAAAGTACTGGTGCTTTGAAAGTGACTGTATCTAAATTTTTCCTTCCCAGTGGAAGAACCAATCAAGCCATTGGGGTTCCTGCAGATATCGTGATCCCTGATTGGGTCAATGAATTAGATATCAGTGAATCTGAAAATGATTATGTTCTCCCTTCTACATCCATTGCTCCTTTTAAAGGATTTAAGAAAATCAGAGATTTTAAGCCTTTTTTAGAAACTCTTAAACAAAAGAGTCAAGAAAGAATTCAGCTCTCAAAAGAATTTAAAGAGCTTGAAACAAAACTGGTTAAATTTAGACAAGAGAAAACCAAATCCCTTGTACCTTTAAAACGTGTTGAGAAAAAAGAAACAGAAGAACAAGAAAAAATAGAAAAACGATCATCCTTATCTAAGGTTATCGACAAAAAAGATATCCAGCTCTATGAAGCTGCTCATATTCTTGTAGACTCCATTGAACTTAATGCTTGGAAATAGCTTCTTAACATGAACCACTCAGATCTCACACCCGTTGATGTTACCATAATAGGTGGTGGACCTACAGGGCTCTATTCTACCTATTACGCCGGTCTCAGAGGCATGTCGTGTAGACTTATTGAAAGTCTTCCCTACTTAGGCGGACGACTTTCTGCTCTTTACCCTGAAAAGTACATCTATGATGTAGCAGGATTTCCTAAAATTCTCGCAAAAGATCTTGTTTCTGCTTTAGAGCAACAGGCCTTCTATCACTCTCCAGAAATGATTATGAATGAAACTGTGAATCATCTTCATAAAGAAGATGATATTTATACTTTAGAAACAAAATCTGGTAAAAAATTTGCTTCTCGTACCCTTATTATCACCTCTGGGATTGGTTCTTATTCCTTTAGAAAACACCCTCATCCTGAAGCTAAAAATTGGGAAGGCAAAGGACTTGAGTATCAGATCTTAAACAAAAACCAATATAAGGGTAAGAAAATCGTGATTTTAGGAGGAGGAGATTCTGCTTTAGACTGGGCATTAGATATGCTTCCTATTGCTAAATCAGTCACACTTATCCATAGAAATGCTCAGTTTAGAGGCTTAGACTCTCAAGTGAATGAACTTCGAAATTCCTCTGCAACGATTTTAATGGAATCTGAAATCATAGACTTTATAGGGTCTGATAAATTAGAATGCCTTAAAGTTCTAACTCCTCTTGGAGAAAAAACGATTTCAGTGGATGGTTGTATTATTTTTTTTGGATTACATAGTTCCTTAGGTGGACTCAAGAATTGGGGACTTAAAATTGAACATTCAGACATCTGTGTGAATTCTTGTATGGAAACTCAGCTCCCAGGGGTCTATGCTGCGGGAGATGGTGTCACTTATGAAGGCAAATTAAAGCTTATTTCCGTAGGTTTCTCCGAAGGAGCAATCGCAGTGAATCGAGCTAAAACATTTCTCAATCCAAAATCTAAATTCCAACCCATACACTCTACGACAATCATGGAAAATTCATCCCATGAGAGGAAATAATATGTTCTATTTTTTACTCATTCTTTCTTTTATCACTGCTTATAGTAAAAATCCTCCCCTTAAAAAACCTATTAAAATTGGAGTTCTTTTCCCTTTAACAGGAGAAGTGGCGGCTTACGGCCAAGAAACTCTTAAAGGCTTTGAACTCGGAATGAATTCTATTGATAATAAAAGTGACTTTGAGTGGCAAGTTGAAAATAGCTTAGGAACCACTCAAGGTTCTGTTCAAGGAATTAATAATCTTATCCTAAATTATAAAGCTCAGATCATCTTAGGTGACATTCTGACCCGGGGTACTTTAGCATCTGCTCCCATTGCTGCAAGGTATAAGGTCCCTATGCTTACCCCAGCATCCACCGGGGATCATGTCACTGAAAGCCAGGATGGGCTTTACAGAATATGCTATAAAGATGCTTTTCAAGGCAAAAAAGTCGCAGAATTTGCTTTTGATTTCTTTAAAATCACTAACGTTGTGATTCTTATGGATGGACATAACGAATACAGTCGCCAAGTTTCTAAGTCCTTTAAAAAAGAATGGATCTCCCGTAAAGGAACAGTGCTGAGTGAGATCTCTTATGGAAATCAAAACTTCCAATCCGTTGCTTCCCGTGTGAAGAAACTTCAATCTCAACCTTTTATTATTTTTATTCCTGGATACCCTCAACAAGTTGGTCCTCTTCTCAAAGAACTTCAAGTGGTTCAAATTAAAGCTCCCATTATTGGTGCCGATGGTTGGGACAGCATTGATCTGAGGCCTTTAGCAGGAACAGGTTATCCCGATCATTATTTTGTATCTCACTACTCAAGAGATACAAATTCTCCTTTGATCCAAAAATTTCAATCTGATTTTAGGAAGAAGTATTCCACATCACCGGGTCTTTTTGCAGCGTTAGGGTATGACTCTGCATTAGCCATACAAAAAGCTTTTGCTCAAAATCAAAAACCTGATTCTAAAAAATTCTTTCAAGGAGTTTCTTTAGAAGGGGTCACCGGTAAAATATATTGGGACAAAACTCCGGATCCTATTAAGGAAGCTTTTATCTTGAAAACAACATCTTTAGGTGAAGTCCTATTCAAAAAAATTGGCTTTTAGATTTTTGAGTAACTTCTAAAAACTCCTGTTCTCACGCTTCATTTCATCCTAGTTGAAAACTTCGAATTTTGGTTCATAAAATTTAATGCCTGAATTTTATAATATTCATAAGATATTGTTTTTAAAAAGAATTACTATTCATAATACATGAATTTTTACTAAAAATCTTTACTTTTTCCTTGCTTTATCCGATACTCATAGAATAGGGAGGTCGACGATGCGTCAGACTGAAACACTTCAACGCCTCAAATCAAATCTGATCCCGGGGCATGTCTATCGTCGTTCTGATTTAACCTCTTTCTCATCTAATATCGATCGCCACTTGATACACCTTGTAGAGGAAGGCCATTTAAAAAAACTGTCACAAGGCATGTACCTGGCCCCTAGAAATACAGCATTTGGTGAGGCCCCTCCAGATAGAAAATCGTTACTTCAAAGTTTTCTCAAAGATGATCATTTCGTAGTTTATGGACCAAGCCAATTCAACATGCTTGGACTAGGAACAACACAGCTCTATAACCGTCTGATCGTTTTTAACCGCAAACGTGTGGGAGAATTTAATCTTGGTGGATTGACTTACACCTTTCATCGTTGGAGAGAAGCACCTAAACAACTGACACCTGAATTTTTGATCGTCGAACTGCTTAACCGTTTAAATGAATTAGCGGAAGATCGTGAGCAGATCATAGATAGGCTTAGTTTTAAACTCAAAGAATTCAACCGAAGAAAGCTTCTTTATGCAGCCACTCACTACGGCACACTTTCCACACAAAAGAAGTTAGAAAGTATTATGAAAGCTAAAGGAACCACTGAAAATGAGTGAATTTCTACATAATCGTAAAGACTTCAAAGATCTCATCGAAATCACAGCTCAGTCTCTCGGAATCAGAGATCCTGCTTTGGTAGAAAAAGATTACTGGATAATGCATGTCTTGTGGGGACTACAGCAGCAGAAGATGAACTTTCACCTTAAGGGAGGAACCTCTCTATCAAAAGGTTACGGATGCATTCATCGTTTCTCTGAGGATATCGATATTAAGATCGAACCTGATTTAAACCTTTGTGGTTTTAAAGTTTATTCAGGCAGAAATCATGACGATCAAAAACATCGCAACTCAAGGGCCAAATATTTCGATTGGATTGTTTCGTACTTGCAGTTCAAAATTCCTGGAATCACAGATATCAAGCGTGACAAGACTTTTGATGATGTTCAAAAGTTTCGTAACGGAGGAATCAGACTCATCTATAATTCTCACTTTTCAGTCCAAGGACTAAAAGACGGTATTTTGCTGGAAGTAGGTTTTGACAAAACTGTTCCAAACCAGCCTTGCCTCATTAGCTCTTGGTCCTATGACCAGGCAGCAGAAAACAAGATCATCATGATCAACGATAACCGAGCCCATGGTGTACTCTGTTATGAACCCAAGTTCACCTTTGTGGAAAAGCTCCAAGCCGTTGTCCGCAAGTTTCGCCTTTATAAAGAAGGAAAACAAGGTGGTAACTTACCAGCTAACTTTATTCGCCACTACTACGATCTTTACCAACTTATTGATAGAGAGGATATTCAATCATTTATAGGTACCTCAGAATACGAAAACTTCAAGAAAGAACGTTTCGGCGGTGATGACACAAAGGTCTCAAATAGCGATGCGTTCAAACTCACGGATGCTACAGACCGTGCTCTACTTGAAAAAGAGTATCATCGCAGTGCCAGTCTTTATTTTAAGGGTAGACCATCACTCGACGAGATTTTGAATCGTATAAAAAAGGATCAACGTCTGTGATATTAGCATTGTCTAAAAAAGATGAAAGATAATAATGTCTTACCTTAAATTATTAGGAAAATATCGTAACTGCTCGACCCCCCTAAATCCTTTGTAAATTGCTGATATTAAAATATAAAATTTTATTCGATATATTTAAAAATATTTTATAAAAATCTCCATAGCCTTTTAAAATAAGGATAACTAAAAATTCGCATGTTTTTTTGTTACTTT
>CANGWC010000002.1 GCA_947457515.1 Silvanigrellaceae bacterium | reverse complement strand
TATCTTCATTTCTTTTAACCAATTGTTATTAATTGATTTATTTTAGATTTGAAATGATATAATTGCAACTCCTTATACTTTAATTCTTGGTTTTTCTAGGAGGGTGCTCAATGTCGGGAAGAAGGCAAGCACTGGAATTTTCCAGGTCGCGCGAGCGACAGCTGATGGTCTTTCTCGCTAACTTTAGAAGCTAGCTAACTTTAGAAGCTAGCTTCCTTTAGGGGGCTAGAGTGTCACACAAAGAAACTAGAGAGTTACTTTACAGGAGTAACTGTTTTAATAAAGATAGGTTCTACAGGAACATCATCATGGAAACCTTTAGAACTGGTTTTCACTTTAGCAACTTTATCGACGGTATCCATACCTTCAACTACTTTACCAAAGACGGCATAACCATCGCTTTGAGGTGTGTAATCTAAGAAAGAGTTGTCTTTTAGATTAATAAAGAATTGGATCGTTGCTGAATGAGGATCGGATGTACGAGCCATAGCAAGGGTTCCACGAAGGTTTTTGAGGCCATTTTTAGCTTCGTTCTTAACAGGAGGTAGAGTAGAGACTTCTTTCATGTCTTTATTCATGCCACCGCCTTGAATCATGAATCCAGGGATAACTCTGTGGAATATTGTGTTATCGAAACTGTGTTTATCAGCATAAGCTTTGAAGTTAGCTGTAGTTAAAGGAGCTTTTTCTGAGTTGAGTTCAATGACAATATTACCTAAAGAAGTTTCTACTTTGTATTTAGGTAGAGCTGCAGGAACGGGAGCAGGGGTTGGAGTTGAAGACACGGGTTTTTTCTCCTTAGCTTGGATAGAGGAAGTGGAAATAAAGATGGATGATAAAAGAAAATATTTAAAATAAGTTTTAGTTTTCATAGACGGATATAGTAGAGGTAATGCTTTAATTCCGCAAGAGATTCATGAATATCATCTAAAGCTCTGTGGTTTTTTTTCTTTTTGAATTTAATTTGGTAAAGGCCATCAAAAATTAATTTAAAACTAGAGATATCTAACATACGATAATGTAACAATGCAGAAACTTTAGGAAGATACTTATCAATAAACTTACGATCATGACTAATACTATTCCCAGCTAAGATAGCAGGTGTTCTAAAGTGTCTTGTAATGAGATGACAAAGATCATCTTCTACTTTAGCTAAAGCTTCTCCCATAGGGATTTTAGCTGTAAGACCACTTTTGCCATGATGTTCTTTGCACCAAGGATCCATATTTTCTAGGACACTTTGAGGTTGATAAATCACCTTCTCCATACTGCCAACAATGGTCAGATCTAGAGTTGTCACAAGCACAGCCAGTTCTACAATACTATCTACTTCTGGATTTAACCCAGTCATTTCTAAATCAATCCAGAGAAGATGTCTTTTTTTCATGATTGTAATATCTCCAAATTTTTAAGAATCGTTTTGTATTCTTGTTGTGTTTTTAAAAGTTCCGCCTCAGCACCTGCTACCACTGCAGGAGGTGCATTCTGAGCAAATTCTGGGGAGTTAATCCTAAGAATCGTTTTTTCTATGATGATCTCTAATTTCTCTTTTCGAGAAGAAAGACGTTTTAACTCTTTAGTCATATCTACAAGACTTTCTTGAGAGATAGAAATCGATTGATGATCACTTAAAGGTAACGTGAGATCGTTTTTAGAAGGGCTAGAATTCCAATCTACAGTTGATGCTCCCGTTAAAGAAAGCAGTTGTTTTTCATAGGGTGATAAAGGATTCAAAGATGTCTTAAGGGGGTAACCTGACTTTATTTGAAATTGACTTTTTAAGGTACGAACCTCAGAAATGCATTCTTGTAAAGATGTGAGGATATGATCATGGGGAGATGGAAGAGAGGGAAAAAAAGGAAATTTTTCAAGACTGATACTTTGAGTTCTGGAGGTTAAACATTGCCAGATCTTCTCTGTGATAAAAGGCATGACAGGATTTAACATCAGAAGAATCATTTCAAATATTTGAGCACTTTCTTGAAAAAGTTGTTCATCTGTTTCATGTTTGATGAATTCAATGTACCAATCACAAAATTCCATCCAGGTGAATTCATAAAGTGTTTGTGTGTATTTAGAGAATTCATATTCCTGAATGTATTTATGACACTCATCAAAAACGACAGAGAGTTTTTTAAGGAACCATAATGAGAGAGGATGTGAGAAAGAAGAGAGGGGAGCTGGTTTCCAAGTCCATTGATTTTTTTGGAAGATGAATTCAAAGAATCTTCCACAGTTCCATATTTTATGGGAAAAATGAGAACCTACCTGACAGTGTTGATTTTTCCAAGCAATGTCCTGTCCTGGGTTAGTATGATTAACAACAGCAAATCGTAGAGCATCTGTTCCATACTCCTTAATGAGATCTTTAATTTTAGGTGAGTTACCTAAAGATTTACTCATTTTTCGACCTAAGTGATCTCTGACAATAGGTGTGAAATAAACATGTTTGAAAGGAAGTTCTTGTTTGAATTCAAGACCTGCCATGACCATGCGAGCAACCCAAAAGAAAATGATCTCCGGAGCTGTGACAAGGGTATGGGTGGGATAGATGATATCTGCATCTTCTATTGCCTGTGGGAAAAGCCAAGAACTGGCCCATGTATCTAAAACATCAGGATCTTGAATACAGACAGGATGATGACATTTTTCACAAGGAAGAGTTGCGTCGGAAGGCATACGAGCATGAATATGATGGCACTTTTCACAGGTGTAAAATGGGAGTTGATGTCCCCACCAAAGCTGCCTTGAAATACACCAATCTTGAATATTGGAAAGCCAATGTTCCCAAGTCTTGAGATGGTATGCTGGGAAAAAAGAAAGGTTTCCTTGACGGGTAGCATTTAAAGCTTTCTGAGCAAGAGAATCCATTTTCATAAACCACTGATCGCTCAGTCTGTACTCAATGGGAACATAACCTCTTTCAGAGATCCCTACGTTTAAAGTATAAGGTTCAATTTTATCCAAAAGACCCATTTCTTCCAGGGAAGAAATCACTTTTTTCCGGGCATCGAATCTATCTAGTCCTTGATATTCACTAGGTACGTTTTCATTTAAAGAAGCATCTTTATTCAAAATATTAAGGAAAGGTAACTTATGTCTTTGGGCAACTTGAAAGTCATTAGGATCATGAGCAGGGGTGATCTTAACAGCGCCGGTCCCAAAGGAAGATTCCACCATAGAATCTGCAAGAATAGGAATTTTCTTATTGAGTATGGGAACAAAGCAGTGTTTCCCAATCCATTTTTGGTAACGAGGATCTTCTGGGTTAACGGCAATAGCCATATCTCCAAAGATGGTTTCTGGTCTTGTGGTAGCCACAACAATAAAAGGAGAATCAGCATCTCCTAAAATTAAAGGGTAACGGATGTACCAAAGATTTCCAGATTGAGTTTGATGATTCACTTCTTCATCGGAGATGACTGATTGGCTGACAGGACACCAATTTACAATTCTGTAATCTTTATAAATGAATCCTTTATGATAAAGATCAATAATGCCTTGGAAGACTTTTTCATTATAACTGGGATCAAGAGTGTAGGTTAAACGATCCCAATCACAGGAAATACCTAGAAACTTCAGGTCATCTATAATTCGGGATCCATAAGTTTCTTTCCATTTCAAAACTTCTTTTAAGAAAGTTTCTTTAGTGAGGGATTCTTTAGAAATGCCTTGAGATTTAAGGAATTGAAGAACTTTGCTCTCTGTTGCAATACTGGCATGATCGATTCCAGGCACCCAGCAAACTTCTTCTCCGCACATACGGTGCCATCGAATCAAAACATCTTGAAGAGTATTATTGAGAACGTGCCCAATCGTGAGATCTCCTGTGATATTAGGAGGAGGCATGACCATAGAGAATGAAGGATGAGATTTTGCTTCATAATGAAAAAGATCTTTCCAATAGTCTCTCAGTAAAGGTTCATCTTGTTGAATGTTCAGATGGGCTTGAAAAGATTGAGAAAGATTTGATGTCATAGTTTGGTTATTTTAAGAATCCAGGAAATTTTTTTAACCAAGCGGTCTCTACAAAAAATTTCTTGTATATTTTGTCAAATTCACCAGATTTTTTCCAACTTTTAAGGAAAGTATTAAAATCATTAGCGAGTTTTTTGTTACTAGGGTGGAAGGCAGCAGCGATATTCTTTTTGGATCCTATGACCGGGATAGAAGTGAATTGAGGATAATTTCTTGCTACGATCTGAATGAAAGGTTCATCATAAACAAATGCTTGAACTTTATTAGAGAGCATGGCTGTGATCGCAAGAGTTTCTGTAGGGTAATCAACGACCTGAGAAGACTTTAAAGTGTCTCGGACTTGTTGTGCACCAGTTGTTCCAATTTTAACGGCTACGTTTTTAGTATAAGTGTCTAAATCTTTTAATGTTTTAACTTTAGGTGCAAGATCTTTGGAAATCGCTATCGCTAAGCCTAATGCGAGATAAATATCACTAAAGAGCACAACTTTTTCTCTTTCGGGAGTGATACTCATTCCTGTGATAGCTGTATCATATTTTCGGGTGAGAAGAGCCGGTATTAAACCATCAAATTGAAAGTTGAAAAACACAACATCTTTTTTAAGGAACTGAGCAAATGCTTTGGAAAGATCAATATCAAAACCTATCCATTCTTGTTGAGGAGAGAGCATCTCAAAAGGGAGAAACCCAGTTTCTAAACCAACGGTCAGTTTGCCCTCTTGGACAAAGTCCTTACTTTGTGAGTAGGATGGAGTGAAGAGCAGTAATAAATGGCAAAGATAGGCATACTTCATACAGCGTATGTGGGGGACCTTATTTTATGTAGTCAAACGATTGAAGCCCTATATATTAATGGGCATCAGATATCTTTGTTTACCAGTTCTGCTGGCGTAAGGCTATACAATGACGATATTCGAATTAAAAAAACTGTCTTAGTTCCTAAAAAAAACAAAATTCAATGTTTCTCTAAAATCACAAAAAGTCTTCGTGAATGCGATCATATCCTTGTTCCACATAGATCTTTAACTTCAGCTATCATGGTCTTTTTAAGTCAGAGGCCTTCTATTGGGTTTAAAGGCAGGTATTCTTTTTTGTATCAAAAATCGATTCAGGTTTCCCAAAAAACATTTGAAGCAGAACGCATTCTTTCTTTAGTTCCCAAAGAATGGATCCCTATCTCCCCAAAACTCCCGTATTGGAAATCACCCAGCCAAGATACGATTCAAAAAAGAATGGCGGAAGTGCCTTTTTTAAAAGACTTATTGGAGAAAAAATACTTCATGATCTCTCCAGGGAGCCAATGGCCAACCAAAAGATACCCCATGCCACAGCTCAGTGAGCTTGTCAGATTACATCTTGATTCACAAAAAGATCTGTATTGTTTTATGAATACAGGTCCTGGGGAAGAAGAACTTGGACAAGAATTCTTAAAGCATTTACCGGAGGAGTACCATTCCAGAATCTTTCATTTTATGCCTGGATTCACTTCATTTTTAGATCTGTTTATCATTTTAGAAAGATCTTTATTTGCCATTTCTAATGATTCTGCTCTGGTTCATTTAGCTTGGGCTTTCCAAAAACCTACATTAGGAATTTATGGTCCTACGGGCACAGATCATGGATTCACTCCTCCGGGTACGGTGATAGGAAACCTTCCCAGTCAAGGAATTAAACTGGATTGTCAGCCGTGTTCCTTACATGGACATCAGGTTTGTCCCCGTCAACATCATAGATGCATGAAAGATTTAGATCCTAAATTCCTTTATGATCTGATGAATCATGTACCTTAAGAACTTTCAAAAAGTCCCCTGTCCCTTTCAAAGTCAACAAGATGATTCCATTCAATGGATAGCTCGTGCCCATGAAAAGCATGGAGGAGATGTTCTAAAGTATTTAAAGAAATTTTCTAAATACATAGAAAAAAGAGGTTCTTTTGTGGAAGATTTTTCCCATGAATCTTGGGAAAACATGAAGATTCATTTTCCTCCTCGAATCTGGAAAGATCGTATGGATTATTATGAAGAGCAGGTTCTTAAATATGGGAAAGATCTTCAATTCCAGAATGATTTTTTAGTGCATGTATCTTGTACAGGATATATGTCTCCCAGTCCTTTTCAAAGATTAGCACCTCCTGATACAGAAGTGATCCATGCTTATCATATGGGTTGTTATGCCAGTATCCCTGCATTACGCATTGCAAAAGGTTTTGAAGGATCTGGGACTATTGTTCATACGGAACTTTGTACCTTACATTTTAATCCGGCTTCCCATTCTTTAGAAAACCTTGTGATTGAGACATTATTTGCAGATGGGTTCATTGCTTATGATGCAATATCTCAAAAACCTAAAGGGAAAAGCCTAAAGGTCAACAAAATACTTTGGAGAGTGATTCCGGATACGGTAGAAGCCATGAGTTGGTATGGAACAGGGTATCATATGGCTATGACCTTATCTTCTAAAATTCCTGAATATATTCAGAATTTTATAGAAGATTTTTTAAAGCATTTTGATATTAAAAAAGAAGAATGTCATTTTGCCGTTCATCCCGGAGGTCTTAAGATCATTGATACAGTGCACAAGACTTTGGCACTTACAGATGATCAGGTTCAAGAAAGTTGGGGTATCCTAAAAGAGCACGGGAATATGTCCTCGGCTACTCTTCCGTATATCTGGTCTAGTATCTTAGAAAATCCAAGATACCCATATGTTCTGAGCTTAGCTTTTGGCCCCGGTTTAACCATTGCTGGGTGTTTATTTGAAGTTTGCGATACATAGAACCTTAGTTATTACCTTAAGTGTCAACATATTTAGTTTTTTAGAGGCATCTCCCCGAAGAGAAGGCCAAGGTGGGGCAGGGATTTTTGCGGCACCGACAATAGAGAATCCTGCTTACTTAGGAAATTTAGGTGATGGCTTTCAAGAATTAGAACTTCTCAGTCCAGAAATATCTGCAAGTCGAAATTTAGGTAATTTAGCAACAGATGCCATGAATAAATCATCTATAGGAACAGATGAGATTATTAATCTTATTAAAAAGTATCAAGATGTTCCTTTTTATGTAGGGCTTCAAAGTTCAGAAACATTTACTTACGCACACACTCGTATAGGACTTTTTCAGAGTTTAGAAGCGAATGCTCGCGTAGGCACAGATCCTGTTTTGGGTGGCGCAGAAGCTGATGTTTCATTGAAAGTCTCTACAGGACCAGAAATTTCTTATGGAAAATCTTTTGATGATTGGTCTGTAGGTGCAAGATTAAAATTCATGAAAGTTTCTTTAACTCAGATTAATCTTTCTACTTCAGAATTATCTACGTTAGATGTTAATGCTCTCAAAAACCTGAGTCAACAAAACGTCACAGAGGGACAGGTCATTACTTTAGATCCTAGTGTTAATTACCATTATCAGTCTGTATCTGTAGGTTTTATGATTCCTGGACTGATATCCACAGGCAAGTCTGTTTTAAAGGACATCAGATCTTTAAATTATGCTTTGGGTTATACAGAAACAATTGAGAATGCTTTTAGGATTCATGGAGAATTGTATTTAACTGATCTTTTGAATGCTTATAAAAACTCTTTCTATCAAAAAATACATTTAGGATTGGAAGGAAGTTATCGAGGATGGGTAGGGTTTAATTTAGGTCTGAGTGAGGGATACCCCACTTATGGTGTCTTTTTAAATGCAAAGATTATCAATTTAGAATTAGCCTACAACACAAAAGAGTTAGGAGTTCTTCCCGGAGAAAATCCCTCACAAAGAGTTCATGCTTTAGCTAAAATAGGATGGTTACTTTGATAAAAAAAATTCTTATTTTAAGTCTTATTATAAGCTGTGGTAAATCAACTCTACCCTGTCCTACAGGAAACGTATGGAACCCGTTAGTGAAGTTAAGTTATGAGGATGAATTTAGATTTGCTTTAACCTGTCATAATTATAACGCCGCTAAAGCTGCTATTGAAAAAGAGATTCTCAGTAATCCAAGTCATGATGAAGCAAGACTTTCTTATGGAACTGTTGTTTTAAGACAAATGGGTTTAAGTGATATTGATTTGGCTCTCAAGCTTCTTTCACAGAAAAGCAGCACAAAGCTTTATTCAGAAGAAGACCTTAAAACTTCAGGATTTAATGCAACTTCCAGTGGTACTGGGTTATCGTTATCAGATTTTGTTCTGATTATTCCTGATTCTACCCAGGCTAATCTCGATCAGATCAATAAAGTCATTGATTACCTTACCCCCGTAGAAGGTAAATACAGTGGTTATTCAGCAAAAGTGAATACGATCAGTTTATTTATGAAGCTTAAGAAATTTACAGTTGATCCGACAAGTTCTACAATCGATTTGAATCAATTGAGTCAGATGACTTTATCAGATGCTGTCGCTTTAATAGAACAAGTGACTCATATATCTGGATTGATCCCTGGTGGGGGAACAGTGAGTTTACCTGAAGAATCTATGAAGAAAATTGTAACAGACATTCAGAATCAACCAGGAGCTGATGATCAACAACGAATTCAAAATTACATTAAATCCCAGCTCCAATAATAAGATTAGACAGTTTTACTGGGCGATTCCTTTTATTATACAAGCGATTTTATTTTTAACAGATGAATTTTGCTATCATCGCAACCGATTTATTCCGCTCCTCGAAAAATGGGGACACGTATTAGATACTTTAGTGTTTTTGATATGTATTTATTATGCGCTTTACAAAGATTACCTCAAAAGAAGAGAGTGGAAATACATCTTTTGGTTTGTCCTATCGTGTTTAGTTGTTTTAAAAGAAGAGTCTATTCATTATATGCTTCCCATATCTTTAGGGGAACAGTGGTTACACTCAGCTCTTTTTGTTTTGCATCCTATTTTATTAGGTTCGTTAGGTTATTTTTGGGTAACATCGCAAAAGTTTATTTGGCTTAAACCCTGGTTTTATGGAGTGGGATTTTTCTTGTTTTATTATATTGCTCAGGTTTTTCTTTAAATAATCTTTCGGAGAGCTTGATCTCAATCCTATAAAAGATTTAACACCTTGGGATGAAGACAATAGCCTTAGTGGAAGACAGTATCCTAGCCATTCATTTGTGGAAATTAGAATTAGAGAAGAACTTCTGCCTAAAGGTTTTTGATTCTTTTGAAGATCTTCTTCAGTATGAACAATGTCTTGATCTCGTTATATTAGATTACTACTTAACTAATGAGCGTTTAGATCGTCAGATCTTTCAAAGAATCGTTGAAAAATTCTGTGTTCCTACATTTATTTCTACATGTCTTCCGGAAGTGATTACAGATTCTGAAGAATCTTGGCAAGGGTTGACGGGAGTGATTCCTAAGGGTTTAGAATTGATATCGTTTATACAAGGTGAGATCGCAGCCCTATTAGCCAATTAAGTAAACGATTGCTATTGAATTAGCACATATTCTCAAATTTAGATAAATTTTACAAAACACACTCACTTAAATTATCTGAGTGTGTTTTGTAAGATTATTGTTTTTAAATAATTGTTTTTATTTGATTTAGATTAGATTTTAAATTATTTCTTGCCAGTGATTTATAATTTAGGTAGATTGCATTTCCTGAACGAGGAATTTCTTTTTTAATTAAGAAACACTCAGAAGAGTCATAAAATATGTCATTTTCTTCTTTAACACCCCCATAGCGTTTCTCCCTATAGCTTCAAAAAATTAATAATTTCATGCTTATCTTTTTTTAAGCCTCTGAATTTTATTATCTCAATCAAAAAAATTAAAAATTTCAGATCTTAAGAATCTGCAAATTAAAAACATATGGAGAAGTTATGTCTAAGGAACATAAACAAAATGAAAATAATAAACACAAACCACATTCTGCAGATTACTTTGTAGAAAGTAGAAATCATTGGTGGAATCAAGACTTCTTAGCGCTTATGGCAAAGCGATGGGACCTTTCTAAGGTAAATAGCATTGTGGATGTAGGCTGTGGAATAGGTCATTGGGGACGCACTCTCGAACCCTATTTGAATAAGACTTGCAGTTTAATAGGAGTAGATCGAGAAGCTGAGTGGGTAGAAAAAGCCACTGAAGAAGCTCATCAAAAAGGTCTGCATCCTCGATTTTCGTATGTGAAGGGAGATACTTACCAACTCCCATTTGAAAGCAATAGTGTAGACATGGTGACTTGCCAAACAGTACTGATGCATTTAGGCGACCCCTTAAAAGCCATCGAAGAAATGAAAAGGATCTTAAAACCTGGAGGACTTATCGCTGTGGTTGAGCCTAATATCCTATGCCAATCCTTGATTTTTGATAGCTTAACGGCTCAGGAGCCTATGGATGATCTGATCAGATCTTTGAGTTTCTATTTGAAATGTGGAAAAGGAAAACAGGTTCTAGGGGAAGGATTTGATGCTTGCGGTGACTTAGTTCCAGGCTACTTTGGTAAAGCTGGACTAAAAAATATTGCTGTATACATCTCAGATAAAACATGGCCCTGGATTCCTCCTTATGAGACAGAACAAGAGCAATTGATTCTTAAAGAGTGGGAAGAAATGAGAACGAAAGATAGAGTTCATGGAGCATGGGAAGATGAGACCACAAAGCGTTACTTTATAGCTGGTGGGGGTAAGGAAGAAGAGTTTGAATTCTACCAAGGGTTTTTCAAGGAGTCATATCAGAAACATTGGGATGCTACTGAGGCAGGAGAGTTAGATTTTGCAGGTGGAAACCTTGTTTACTTAGTTTCAGGGAGGAAAGGAGAGTAATAGAATCTAATGCGTTTTTTTTTTGTGGAATAACTTCTTTCTCGTCTAAAATTTAGCAGGATTGCCCCACTTCACTTTTGAAGTGCAATACTTAAGATAAACAGAAAAAGCTCAATATAATAAAATATTTGAAGGATGAAAATAATTTTTTAATCATAGAATCTAAAATTATAGTTGCAAAGTAATATCCAAATGGTTATTATTCGATTATGCGAATATCCTTCTATCAAGCAAGATCTGGTCGAAGTTATATTTCCTCTTTTTTAGAAGATCTTAGCGCACAAGATCGAGCAACAATTCTTGCCGTATTAAGTGATATTCAAAGCCATGGGTTTGTTGCAAAAGGTTGCCAATTTCGCCAAATTGAAGGCAAGTTATGGGAGATTAAGATACGTACTCAAGGCGGTAGTTATAGGTTTTTTTATGTTAGCATAGAGAGAAATGAAGTGTATATTTTACATGCGTACCGTAAACAAGGTCAAAAGGCACCTATTAAAGAGCTAGAAATAGCACGTAAACGTATAAAGGAGGTACTCTTATGAACAAAAAACCACGAGGATTTACTTTAGAGAATCTATTAGAGCAACAACTGGAAGATAAGGAAACTCAACTTATTTATGACGAAAGAAGGTTCTATCTACAGGTAGCTCATCTCATTTCTGATTTACGTTCTAAATCGGGTTTGTCGCAAGCCGCTTTAGCTAAGTTAGCTGGAGTCAGTCAACCACTCATAGCACGTCTAGAGTCCGGAGATGCCAGACGTACTCCTACGTTTGATCTGATCTCCCGGGTTTTAAAAGCACTAGGATATTCTATGGTCATTTCTGTTGTTCCTAAACCAGAAGCAGCTTAATTTTTTTGATTAACCAGGAAAGAAAAAAACTCTTGATGTTTTTGAGGGTAAAGTTTAAATCTTGCCTTATGAAAAACCTATCCAAAAACATCTCAGTTTATTTATTTTCCATTATTTTTCTGACACAAAGTGTATCAGCGGAAGACCAAGTTGTTCCAGATAAAGTTGAGGTCACTCAAGATCAAGGAGCTACGGAACAGAATCAAGAGCCTGTTGAAAATCTAAAATGGTCAGTTAATCCTCAAAATGAGGAAGAGCGAGAAGCTAATGGAAAGATCCTCAAACAAGCCGTAATCAATGTTTCCATAGGTACTGCAAGTGCTCTGGTATTATTGGGATTCATTTATAATTATCAGACTTTTGTAAGAAGACTCTATCCCCCTTCTAGAAATACCTACTACTCCACGGGTAGCTTTAATCCTAAACATAAATCTTATACAGCTGCTAACTTAGTTAAATTGTACATAACTAACCATCCTAACAATACATCCTCTAAAGGTATCTCTGAATTTTTGAGTAATTTACCAAATTCGAAAATAGAAGAAAGCATTAGACATATTTTTAATACCGCTGGAGTTAGAAACGTTGATGCAGCTTTGGAGCAATTACTTTCTATTATAGAAAACATTGCAAATGTAGAAGCTAAATTAGCTCAAAATAAAGAAGACTTCAAAACAGAAGGATTAAGTAAAATTTTCGAGTTGGCGCATAAAAAAATCAAATTATCTCAAGAAGCAAATAGAGCATACGTATTATTAAAAGAATATCTCAAAGTTGTATTCACCAATACAGATCAAACAGAACTTGCAACCCTGTTGAGAGATTTGATCAAACAGGAGTTGGGATATCCTTCTTGAAAAGATTTGATCAAACAAAACGTGAGATATTATTGAAAGAGTTTACAAAATTTTTTAAATCCCAGAAGATCCAAACCCCTTAGTTCCTCTTTCTGTGAGAGGATTATGATGATCCCGATAAGGTGCGTGGGGAACCACCAGACAGCAAACTGCTTGAGCAATGCGAAATCCTTTTTCAATAACAAAATCTTCAGATCCATGATTAATAAGAATTACTTGAATCTCACCTCTGTAATCAGCATCGATGGTACTGGGTGAATTGAGAACTGTAATTCCATATTTATAAGCTAACCCACTTCTCGGACGAACTTGGATCTCTCCATACACAGGGAGATGACTCTGTGGGAAAAGATGCGTTTGAGATGTCTGAAGATGGAATAAAGGCTCATGATCAATAATGAAAAGACCTGTGGGGACTTTATCCCATTTACCGGGTGCTAAGGTGATATCTACTTGAGAAATCAGATCAAAAGCAGATGAGTAAGGACTCGCATAGATGAGATTTTCTTCTTCACCTTCATATTTTAATTTAAAAAGACCCATTTTTACTCCTATGTTTTGATTCTTGTCTGTATCCACGGTATGGTGCCATAAGAAGGCCAGTAGCTCCAATGGTAGAGCGGCTGATTCCAAATCAGCTTGTTGGGGGTTCGAGTCCCTCCTGGCCTGCCATCTTATCTATAAGAACAACATTATTCTTATGAAGTTCTTCCCAAAACTTAGCATCAGGCATAATGCCCACTTCAAATTGGGTCTCTTTGAATATTTTATGATTTTCAGTGATATCTGTTTTCATTTGAGTACAAAGAACTTGTAACTCTTGAGGATTGATCTCTCTTGCTTCGATTCTGACAAATAAAGCTCTGATCCAAGAGGCTTCTTCATTTCCAGCTTCTGGAGTGACATTGGGAGGAAGAAGAGCGCCTAAGGCTCCCGCTTCAATATCTGATCTTTCTAAGAGGTAAGTTTTGATGATTTCTTTTTGCTCAGAAGTGAAAGCATCGGGAGGAAAAGAAACTTGTACTTGAGGCTCAGATGGAGCTGCTTGAGATTCTTCTGTTGCCATATGGACAGGGTTAATGGGAGCTGCAGGGATCACTCCTAAGGCTAGCTGTTTAATATCAAGCTTATTGAGGATGATAAATGGAGCACTAGCAGGATTAATCACAAGAACTTGAGAAGGACTCTTTTCAAGCATTTTAAAAATATCTTGACCTCTTACAGAGATAAAATGTCCACCTTCAGGTCTCCATCTTCTAATAGCGGCTTCACTGGTGAATGCTGCACAAAATGAAGTGTCTTGGCTGTTTTTAAGAATTGCTACGTTAATGGATTCATCGGGAGATGATTCTGAAGGTGTGTCCGCAAGACAAAGAAACAGATCAGAGAAAATCAATTCTTGATACACAGTCTTTCTTGATTCAGGAGTGTCTTTTCGGATGCTATTCATCATGGCTTGCTCTAGATGAGATAGAGGAACTTCTTCTTTGCTTTCAGTCGGTAAAGAAGCAATGACTTGAGGAGGAGGAGTTGGTTTTTTAAAGAGATTTTTAAACATATTTAACCAAAGATGGAAGATAAAATGAAGGTGAATTGAGACCAAAAATTTCAAGAGTTGTGGAAGCAATGTTTCCTAAACTTCCTGATGTATTTACGATCTGCATAGGTGCTTTTGGATTATAAACAATAAAAGGTACCGGAGATAAACTGTGGCTTGTTTTCTGAATGGGTATGCTTTGTTTATTTAAAACAGGCATGCCTTTAGAATCAAGTTCCCACATATGATCAGCGTTTCCATGATCCGCTGTTACAATCACTGTGGTATTTGTTTTTTCAGCGGTCATTAAGATCCTTTGTAGTTGAAGATCCATACAATCTAATGCTGTGATTGTAGCATCAAGATTGCCGGTATGTCCCACCATATCTCCATTGGCAAAGTTAATTCTTGCAACAAAAGGTTCTTTTGCTGTTGTCATGAATTTTAAAGTTGCATCACAGATCTCAGCACATTTCATCCAAGGTCTATCTTGAAAAGGATGATCGTCAGATGGGATTTCTACCCAAGTTTCTTTATCTAAACTTTGACTATGATTCCCATTCCAAAAATAAGTCACATGCCCAAATTTTTGAGTTTCACTACAGGCAAACTGTGTGATTCCTTTTTCCGATAATAAAGAAGAGAGTGTGTCTTCAATTACGGGAGGAGAGACAAGATAGTTTTCGGGGATTTTAAGATCTCCATCATATTGCATCATTCCAGCATAGATCACTTTGGGAAGTCGGATTCTTTCAAAATGAGGAAAATCTTTTTGGGTTAGAGCCTGTGTAAATTCAATGGCTCTATCTCCTCTAAAGTTAAAGAAAATGAAACTATCACCATCCTGAACGCCTTCTTTTGAATAATCACCAATCACAAATTCTGAGATCAATTGATCTTGCTCTATTCCTTGAGAATAGAAGTTTTCAATAGCTGCTTTTAAAGAGGGAAATGCAGGACCTTGTCCTAAAACATGAGCCTGATAACCTCTTTGAACCATAGGCCAGTCAGCACCATATCTATCCATAGTGACCGATGATCTTCCTCCTCCGGAGGCTATTTTATAATCAAACTGAGGTCCCTTAAGATCATTGAGAACTGATTCTAAAGTCTCTGCATAAATTAAAGCACTTTTAGGAGAAACATCTCTTCCATCTAAAAGCATATGAAGACGAATTTTTTTGATGCCTATTTTTTTCGCTTCTTTTAATAACGCAAAAAGATGATTTTGATGACTGTGAACATTACCATCGGAAAGTAATCCACCAATATGAAGACACTGAGATCCTGAGATCAGTTCAGGACGATGAGCGATCTTTTGCCAGGTGGATCCAGAGAATAGGGATCCTGATTCTAAAGCTTGATTAACAAGAAGTGCACCTTGAGAAAAAATTCTTCCAGCACCTATGACATTATGTCCCACTTCACTATTGCCCATATCGCTATTAGAAGGCATGCCTACGGCTTTTCCATGGGCAAGAAGAGTTGTGGATAGGGAAGATGCCATAAGGCGATTAAGACAAGGGATATGTGCTTTTAAAAGAGCATTGCCTTGAGTTCTTTGAGGTTCCCAACCTACGCCATCAAGAACGACAATGAGAACAGATCTGTATTTATTCATAAAAAGCCTATAAATTGAGAGAATGAACTATTCTCAAACTAAAATTAAACCCGAAGATGTCATACAATTTCGTATACAAAAAAGTACTGAATATCAACTTAAGATCCTTTTCGAAGCACAGCAAGGATTTAAAATTTATGAAAAAAATTTAAAATTCGTATATAAGTCTCCAGGAGTCTTCCCCCATAAGATCAAATTCAAATCTTCTCCTAAATCACAAGAGGTCTTCGATACTCTCACAAAGAAGAAAGAGAAAATGTTTCTTTCTTCCACAGAATTTACATTTTCCGTCCCTTTAAAAGGAGAACTGGAAATCGAATATCAAGCCTGTGCAGATGGGATCTGTTTGATGCCTGCTAAAAGATCTCTTGTCTTAAATAAAGTGATCACTCAGGAAACCAAACCTTTAAGAATTCCACAGAATAAAGTCACAGATTTTCTACAAAAAGAAGTTCAAATCCCTATCAAACCAAAAATAGAAAAAGAACCTGATGTCTCAGTTATTAATCAAGGGATTGAAGGTTTTGAACAACAAACATTAGCCTATGTTCAAGATAATCTTCATAATCCATCTTTATATCCAGCTCTTTTCCTAGGAGGACTTCTCACTAATCTGACTCCCTGTGTTTATCCTATGATTCCCATCACTCTAAATATTGTTTCCAAATGGGCTAAAAATAATAAAAAAGCACCTTTTTCTTACTGTTTAGGGATAGTCGTCACATACTCTTTATTAGGACTCATCGCAGGATTAACAGGAAGTTTGTTTGGAAGTCTTTTCCAGAATGCAGGATTTCAAATCGGAATAGGAGTCTTATTCTTTCTTCTTGCATTGGCTATGTTAGGCATAGGAGATCTGAGTTTCCTCACACAATTAGGTTATAAGGTACCACTTTCTCATAAATTTCCTTTACTGGGAGTCTTTCTTATGGGAAGTGTGTCTGGATTAGTAGCAGCTCCGTGTATGGGGCCTATTTTAGGAGTGATTCTAATTCTTATAGGTCAAACACATGATCCCTTATATGGATTGATTTTGATGATTCCTTTTTCCATGGGATTGGCGTTACCTTATCTTTTTTTAGGTTACCTTGGCCAAAAAGTTACAAAACTTCCTAAAATTCCTTATCTCATTGCTTTATCTAAATGGGTTTTTGCAAGTTTTATGTTTGCATTATCTGCTTATTTTCTAAAGTCTTATCTTCCTCGTATGATTTATGCAGTTCCACCTTGGGAATTAATAGTAGCCTGTTTTACTCTATGGATTTTAGGAGGCATTTTCTTTAAAAAGCCCTATTTAGGATCTGTTTTACATTTATCAGCACTGATTCCTTTGTCATTATTTCTAACTTTAAAGGTCACTTACAGTTACCCTAAAGAAGTTCAGATCACACAAAAGACTTCATCAAAATGGCTGAGTCGATTAGAAGAAGCCCAGAAAGCAGCTCTTGTAGAGGGTAAAGGTCTATTGATAGATTCTTGGGCTGATTGGTGTTCTGCGTGTTTAGAAATGGATGAAACAGTTTGGAATCAAGAAGATCTGATGAATCAGATCAAAGAAAAATATATCTTACTGAAAATAGATTTTTCAGATAATGATACACAGAGCCAAAAAGTCGCTAAGCTATTAGATATAGCTGGGTTACCTGCTGTGGCAATTTATCATCCCCATGATGTTAAAAATTTAGATAAACCTACGTTTCTTTTCAGAAGTCGCATCACTGCTCAACAGCTTGATGAAAAGTTACAAGAGATCAACCAAGAGAAAGGAAATCCATGATTTCAATATTTTTATTATTTATTATTTTTATTCTTATAAGTTTACTTATTATTCAGAAGAATAAACCCGCTTCATCTACGACACTTAAAAATTGGAACCAGAGTCTTTCTGAAGAACGACTCAAGATCTTTAGACCTTTAATGGATGAAAAAGGCTGGAAAGATAAAGTCAAAAGTTTTAAGAAAGACAAAAAATCTCTTCTGAAGAAAGGTGATGATAACACTTCTCAAAGAGCATTCTATTTAGAATTCTCTGGGGACGTTCAAGGATCCTCTGTAGGGTCATTATCCCATGCCATCACTCTTCTTCAGCCTTATCTTCAAAAAGAAGATGAAGTCATTATTAAAATAGAAAGTCCTGGAGGAGCTGTTTCTTCTTATGGTTTAGCAGCTTCTGAAATGCTTAGATTAAGAGAGAGGATCAGTAAGCTAACCGTATGCATTGATAAGATAGCTGCCAGTGGTGGATACCTTATGGCAAGCGTTGCTCATCATATCGTAGCAGCACCTTTTGCTATTGTGGGTTCCATTGGAGTGGTTAGCCAAGTCCCCAACTTTAGAAGATTTCTTCAAGATAAAAATATTGATGTCTTTGAATTAACCGCTGGTAAAAATAAAAGAACTCTTTCCTTATTAGGAGAAGTGACAGAAGATAAAAAAGAACAATTTCAAGAACAATTAGATAGGATACATCATCTTTTTAAGTCATTTGTTTCTGAATTCAGACCTCAAATGGATCTATCAGTTGTTGCTAATGGAGACTTTTGGTTAGCCAGAGAAGCTCTTCCTCTCAATCTTGTGGATGAAATCAAAACTTCTCAAGACTATCTGATGGATCTTGATAAAACCATTTACTTCTTAGAGTATAATGAGCCTAAAGGAGTTTCTAAAATCCTAAAGAAACTCATGCAAGCCGCTTTGAATTATAAAACACTTTTAAACTAAATATTTAAAAGTTATCTGGGTTAAAAGAACTACTGGCATCTTTAGCTGGATCAAAGGCAAGATCAGCAGCAAGATCTTGACTAAATGGTGTATCAAAACTGAGTGTTCCATTGTCTACAAAGTTAAATATATCATTCATTTCTGTAGGATCGAAACCTATGTCGCCTAGACTAAAATCTGCAAAACTAGCATTCACAGCATCAAATTGAGCAGGATCAAAAGTAGTAGGGTTAAATGAATTAGTATTTAAAGAAGAGGGATCAGTAAATACAGAAGAGTTAGGTGTTGTGGGATTTGTAAATGTAGTAGGATTTGTTTTTGAAAAACTTAAAGCATTATTAGAAGGATTTAAAGAAGTTGGATTGATAGCATTGGGATTAAGAGGAGTTGTTGTTAATCCCTGTACTGAGGTTGGTGTATTTAAGGATAAGTTGCTTGGATTTATAGAAGTGCTTGGATTAAAGCCACCAGTGGTTAAACTTGTAGGAGTATTTCCAAAACTGAATCTAAGTTTACTAGGATCTACTGTAGCTGTCGTCAGCCCTCCAAGATTCTGAGTTGCTGTAGTGATTCCACTATTGGGATTGAATGGAGTGAAAGGTAAATTATTTGCCACACTCGTAGGATTAGATGTACCCAAAATACCAGGAAGAGCAGAAGTGATTGCCGATGGATTACCACTTAGGAGACCAGTAATAGCTCCTAATTGTTTATCTAATCCTGTTGACTTAAGAACAGTTGAAACTAAAGGGTTACTCAAAATGCCTTGAATACTGGCTAAAGGATTATTATTCGCTGCAGCTTGTTGTTGAGCAGTTGCTGCTTTTGCCGCTGCAGTTTGTTGTGCGGTTGCGTTTGCTGCTGCTACTTGTGCAGATGTTTGGGTATATGTTTGAGCAACAGGATTAGTGCTCATCATGTTTGTAGGTAGATTATTTGTTGTTTTTAAAGCTGAATTAGTCTGGCTTGTGGGTAAAGGAATGCTGGGAGATGTGGGGGTATTATTAGCCATGACTTTATCAGCATTGGCAGCTTCTTGTTTAGCAAGTTCGATAGCTTTAGCTTGAGCAGCTTCTTGTTGTTTGCTTAAAATACAAGATTTTAAAACGGGTTTGTATTTAGACTTTATAAGATTAACAGAGAAGTTTGTAGATGTATCATCTGTAATTCCTTGTTGTTGTCTATCAAAAATATTGTATACGTATGAAAAGTTTGTTTTCATAGAGTTTTTGGTTTTAGTTGTACAGTAATAAGAATCAAAAGATTCAGCGTAAATCAGATTCTCAAGATCTTCTAGATCTGTACAGGTGGAAGTTTTTAAAGCTGTTTTAAAATCATTATAGTATTTTTTCTCTACATCATTAAGACGACTTTTAGCTTTTTTGGTTTCGAGATCTTCAATAAATCCAAGGAATACAAGTCTTCTACCTTCTTTGAATTTCTCTGCTAACCAAAAGAGTCTTTCCGATGGAGGGAAATTCTCTGCATATTTCACATAGATCTGTGTCATAAGATAACCAAACATTTTTACTGTATGGTGATGAATATCTTGAGGATCGCTGGAGAGGTTAGCTGTAATGGTTGAATCATCTTCAAGTTGCCAACAGAATCTAGGACCACTTTGTTGTCCTTGTTCTGTAATGGATTGTAAGGTTGCATCACTGAGACCTGCAGCACATTTTTTCTCAACATCTGTTGGGCTAAGTATTTTAATTTTACCGATTTTAAAAAAATTCTTTTTAAGTTTTCTTTCAGGCACTGCACTCAGAGCTTTTATCACTTCAGCTTTAGCCGTTGTTCTATCAGCTTCAGGAATGCCCGTAACATCAATTTTATAATCAGCTTCACCCGTTGTATTTGTTCCAGAGCATTGATTCCATTGGATGTCTTTATCTGGAGCACGAGTTAAATTGTCAAGCGTTTGAACCACAGATTTGTTGTTCTGGGCACAACCTATTAAAATAAATATCAGTAGAGCTAATTTCATTAATACACCTAAATTATGAACTTTATATACTCGTCGGTAAGAAAAGGTTTATTTTTCACTCAAATAAGGAAAAAAATGTTATCTTTAAGACAAAAAAAATTTTTACATAACAAAAACAATGGCTTCTCTCTAGTCGAAATTATGGTGGCAGCTGTCCTTCTAGGGGGCATCTCCATGGCAGGGTTTATGCTTTTAGGGAAGTCATTCCCGGCGAGAAGACTTTACGACATTGCTTCTCAACAAGAAGTCCTGAAAAAAATTGTTTTAGAAAATATGGATTGTCGTCAGACTTTAGAAATTAAAAACGGTGAAAGACATTTTATAGAACCCTCACGGTGTAAAAAAAAGATTGTTTTAAGAGATCGTTTTGGAAGAGAGTTGTTTCCTGTTGTTAAAGGTAAACCAACAGAAATGCAGCCATGGAGTGTTTGGGGTGAATGTAATTATCAAAGAGGTTCTCCTAATGTTGAATCTTTAGTCATCAAAAGAGAGCTCATAGAAAAACAAAGAAACCTTAAAACAAAAGCAGAAGATCTTTTTGAGGGAGTGAGTCTTTTTTGTCATGAGTTTTTGTCTAAGCCTTTAAATACCTGTGATGTGCCTAAGACGGAAACAGATCTGGTTTATAATATTTACGGTATCTATGACACTGCAGGAGTTCAGTGTTGTCGTTTTGTAGATTCAGAAAAGAGTTTTCCCGCAGGTAAAAAATCTAATGAAGGTGTTGTGAAAGCTCAATGCAGAGATCATGAATATATGGCTGCGGGTTCTGTTTTTTGCTCATCTTCTCGGGATTATCCTCAGTTAGGTAAGATTTTTACGATTCCTCAAATCAGAGAAAATGTGAGCACTAAGGTGAGAGGTAGCGTTGATATCATGAGTCTCCCTCCTCTTCCTTCAGTTCCAGGGCATATACATATGGCAACGGGGGGAGGGTTACTCAGAGGTAAATATAAGTATTCTGAAATTTATGATGCAAATAAACGTCAGAAAAAAGGAGGGTTTTTAGCGGCGAGTGTACCGTTTATTTATGTTTCAAATTCTTCTAAACAAATGACTTTAGGAGGTATGACAGGTATGTGCATGAGGAATGATTGGAGGGCTGCATACGGAATACGTTCCTGGGCAGTCTGTTGTCCTAAAGTATGAAACAAAACAAAGGATCTGTTCTTGTTCAAGTGGTTGTCATTGGATTTGTATCTGTTTCCGTTGCAGCGGCCGCATACACTTTAATAGGAAGAACATTTCAAAGCAGTGCTAAATTAGAGCATCTTCAAACTGTATTAGCGATTCGCCAAACCGTAGAAAATTATGTTGATTGTTATAGAACATTATCTAATATTCCAGCAGGTTCTAAAACTCTTATTTTAAAGAAACGAGGTGGTAGAACTTTAACTAAGCCCTGTGCTCAAAATAAAACAAAACAGTGTTTAGGTAACTGGGAAATTACAGTGGAAAGAAGTAAAGATGCTTTAATTGTTAAAACTCAGTCTATGGATACAGTGATTAAAAAATACTTTGGACAAGGTAAAAGCGTAGATATTTTCTTTGGTAAAAGTAAACTTTGTTCATCTTATTTCACTCAGGTATGTCCTTTAAAAGACACTCAGGACACTCGTTATAATATTTATGCAGGGAGTGAAGGAGACCGGACTCCTAAATGTTGTCGTATTCCTACTATTCAAGCTGCAGAAGGATCTTCAACTCTATCTTGTAATCCAAATGAGTATCTGATTCATGGTGGTGGATGGTGTACTCCGGGTCCTGATTATCCTCAATTCTTGAATGCTCAGGGAGCTTTGAATATGGATGGTGTTAAGCTTATGATTAAAGGCAAAAAATATAATCGAAATCTTTTTAAAACATCCATTGATGCAGGAGCCATTACCACAGCTACTGGAGGTCCATCTTCAACGCCTATGCCAGAAGGGTTTATGCCACATAAGCATTCTGGAAGTTTTCCTGTAGCTTTTGTAGGAGGCGGACAAACACCAGGGAACATGGAAGATAAAACAACAACCCTAGGCGGGTTTATGCATAAGACAGCTCCTATCATTGAACCTCAAAGAAAAGTTGTAAACAGTTGGAATGTTCAATGCCAAACAAATGATTGGATAGATTCTTATGGTTCTGTTGCTTGGGGACTCTGTTGTCCCATGAAAATACATCAGGATATTCCATGAGTAAAAAAGGATTTTCATTAATAGAACTTCTCGTAGCATCCGCTATAGGTGTTTTATTGATATCAGTTGCTGTTTTAATCGCTCAAAAAATGCTTAGAGGCAAAACTCAGATCTCTCAACAAGTGGATCTTTCTTTAATGAGGTGGACATTAAGAGATGAAATAGATTGTTATCAAACACTTAAAATTAAAGATAAGTCATCGGTATACCATACATGTACAAATCAAAAATATGTTTTACGTAATCGATTAGGGACAAATCTAGAAGGAGCTCTTCAAAATTCACAATGGGAGTTTCAAATTCTCTGTCAACAGAAACCTAAAACGGATCCTAAACCTTATGGAGAATTACTCATTCAATATCGAAGAAAAATAGTCAGTCCTAAAGAAACAGCTCAAAATGTGTGGAAGGATCTTTTTGATGGTCTTGGATATATCTGTTCTCAGAATTTAAGTTACGACAAATCTAGGGACTTTAATGAAAGTAATGAATCACCTTGCCCGAGTAAAGATTATCCTATTTTTGGAGGAACTTTTAATGGTAGGGCTGCTTGCTGTCAGGAAGTTAAAGTTTTCGATAAGAGAACATCTGGAACAGAGAGGGGAGATGTTCATGCAATCTGCCAGCCAAAGGGAGGTCTTTACAGACAAGATCAGGGAACAATGACTCTGATGGTTGCAGGAGGAGAGTGCAAAACAAATGGTAAAGCAGGAGTCTCTAAAACAAGAAAACTCCCTAAGACATCTTGGCAAGGAATGAATCAAGGTGTGGGGAGAGGGAGACTCACAAGTCCTGGGCCTCCGGTCTATATTCCTATGCCTTGGGGTCAGATGCCTAACTTTGTACCTCATACCCATACGGGGAAAGCCTCTCCTATTATAGTGAATTTAAATATTAATGGAACTTACGAAGATAGAACCCAACAAGGAATTGGAGCTTTTCTGAATAGAGTCGGACTCTCTACGGGAATTGACGCAGATGAAACATTAAACGCACGAGGATTAGCCAGAAGTGGTAAAGTTTGGAGAAATCTCAGTCATGGATCCATAAGCGTGTGTTACGATAATGACTGGGGAGGCTATCAAAGTGATCCTGAAAGCGATAAAGTCTACCAAGACATGCAAGTAGATTCAGCTCCTTATGCTCTCTGTTGTCCTAACGTAGAATATATAGACGGAATGCAAAATCTGCAGCTCCCTCCAAAATAAAAAGACGATAAGATATGATTATTCAAAAGGAATGATCCATGAAGTTTGTCCATATTCTCTGTCTCTTCTCACTGTTTTTATGTAAGAGAACAAAATTTAAAGCCTATAATACTGAAGATCTCAGTAAAGGTATTAATAGAGCTTTAGTCTCTAAGGAAAGCCTTCTTGCTCGAAACTTAGATGTGACTAAAGGAGGAGGGGTTCCTGCAGATACTCCAGCGCCAACCAGCGGATCATCTTCAGGTTCAGCAGCTTCTACAGGAGCTAAATCAGGAACAGGTACAGGATCAAGTTCTTCAAAACTCGTTACAGGATCAGTCTCAGACAGTGCAAATGGAATAGGTCTTCCCATGGTTCCTGACTCTGCTATACATGGAGCGTATTCCGATGTGGGTGTTAAGAAAGCTCAAATGTATGGAAATAGTGTCCAATTTGTGGCGATGGTTTTAGGGAATAAGGGTTCTAAAGTTCCTACGTTAGGAGTGACCTATGGAGCTGATGGGATCTCTTTTACGGGACTTGTTAATGGTAAAATTCCTTTTATCAGTGGAAATCCTAATGGGGAACAACTCAATAATGGAAATATCGCTGGAACTGCTGGAGCGATAGCTAATAATACAGTTAACAATGTGACGGGTGGTCTTAATAACTCCATCAATAACACAGTCAATGGAATCACAGGTGCTAACGGAAACGTAGCTGGAAGTAATACAGGATTAAGTGCTAACGGAACTGTGAATGGTGTGAGTGGTAATAATGGCATCAGTGGAAATCCTTTAGGAGAACAACTTAATACTGGAAGTAACGTTAATGGTAGTGTATCTGCAACAGCTAATAATACAGTAAATGGGGTCAATGGTAATAATAATATCAGTGGAAATCCAGTACGTGAAACATTAAATCCGCTAGATGCACTGAATAATGGTGGACAAAATTACGATCAGGTTCTTAAACAAGTCAATCCTTTACAGTGGCCACCTACGATTTCTGGGGCTTTAATTGCACAAGCAGTGGGAAGAGTAACAGCAGGCCAAACTGTTCAAAGTCTGTATGGATCAGGTGCAATCACTCCATCTTTTAATCCAAATATGACTTCACAACCTTCACCTGAAACTTTAGGAACTGCCAATCAGGCTTCTGGAAATCAAAGTGATATAGGATTTAATTCAGTCACCCCAGGCAATTCAAATACAGGTGTGAATGGGAGTGTGATTCCTGGCCAGAATACAGGCACTGTGAATGGAAATATGAATTCTGGACAAAATGATAGTTACGTTGATGGTAATGGAAATCTTATTCCTGGAACAAGCATTGCTGCTCAAAATTCAGATTACGGACAGAATACCTATAACAATGGTAATAATATGAATAATGGTAATTATGGGGATGGTACTGATATCGTTCCTTTAAATCCTGAGGATCCTTATTTAAATCCTAATCTAAAAGGGAGTCCTATTAAAGAGGACCCTTCTTTTCCTAATCAACC
This sequence comes from Silvanigrellaceae bacterium, assembly GCA_947457515.1. Lineage (GTDB taxonomy): Bacteria > Bdellovibrionota_B > Oligoflexia > Silvanigrellales > CANGWC01 > CANGWC01. Next base: position 32,150 of record CANGWC010000002.1, on the reverse strand, counting down.
ATCACAAAAAGGTAACGGTGGGGGTAACAGAGTCTCATTTCTAAATGATTTACCGCTTAGACCAGGTCCTGCTAATTGTGCAACAGGTGCAAATAAAAGACTTGTTGCATGTTCGTTAACAACTGCTTCTTGTATCGTCTATGAAGTTGGTGGAACTAAAGAGTTAGGAAGATTTCCTGTAGCCATTGGAAGGGATGATAAGGACAAAATTGGAAAGGATGGCAAGAAACAAAACACTCCTACGCCTACCACAAGTAAAGACAAAGCATTTATATTTGAAGGAAAATGTACTCCGTGTCCTGATTGGTGTGACTCGACTCCTGGGAGTACACGGTGTGAAACAGCTTGTAGCAGCGACAATCCATTAGGAAGTGCTTGGTGTGGATGGCAGGATTTATTATATGGACTTCATGGAACCGCCCCTACCGTAGATGAGAAAAAACTTTTCTTAGGAACTGTAGCAGATCGAGCCATTACAAGAGGGTGTCTGAGAATGCCAGACGCTGACATTAAAAAATTAACGGCTAATAATGGAATTATGACCTGTGATGACTTAATCATCACCCCATAAAACACTAAGCTATTGATCTTAATATATATTTAAAAACTTTTCTCAATCCGTCATTTAGCCTACTCAAAATTTTATTTAAATGAACGATACGTAAAGTATGAAATCAAATCTTGCGTGGTTTATCGTTTTTTTAGTCATGGGTTGTAGGCCAGCTGTAGCACCTGTTGCTGCAGATGCGTTAGATTCGGCACCTGCTTCAGTTGCAGATCCAACGGCAGCAACACTTGGTGCATCGGCATTATCCGCTGCTGCTGTTGCCGCTGCTACAACTACTTCTTCAAACTCAGCAGCTCCATCTAGCTCTTCGTTATCACCCAGTCCAGCTTCGCCGTCGTCACCTAGTTCTAGTGCAGCTTCGCCGTCGTCACCTAGTCCTAGTGCAGCTTCTACTTCGGCATCTAGCGGTGGTGATACATTTCAGTGGTTAACTGATAAAGATACTCCAACATGCACTAAAGGTAAGGTTACAGTTGCACAATCAGGAGATGATCTAGCTTTATGTCATGAAAGAAAAGAGGGAAACAGTGCTAGTGGAGAAGATATTCCTATTGGCACAACTTTGAGTATTTTTAAAGAGGGTACTTTTAATGTTCCCTATGTAAAAGCAGCTTTTTTTACAGATTCTTCTAATACAAAAACGAGAACTTGTTACGTTGATAGATTAATGATTCAATGTAATATGACTGCAACTAAAACAGCTGGTGTTGTTGCTCAAGCACAAGCTAACGGAACAGCTTTAGCAAAATTTGTCGTAAAACCTAGAGATCCTGCTTATTCTAACTATGCTTTTTGCTATAGAGATGGTTCAAAAGTAGCAACTTTTAAGGCAGGAGATTTCGTTTATGCGTCTACTCGTGAAGAAAGAAACCCTGGAGGAGGGCAAAGAGATGAAAGAGCTAGAAAAGCTCGTCCTGACGGAAAAGGTGTTGATGATAAAGGTAATCCAATATTCATAGATGAATCTACTGCTTGTTTTGTTGAGAATAAAAACATTCAATGTGCCGAAGATGATAAAAATAAGTGTTTTAATGATGCGAAAGATATGATTACATATGGTCAATATAATCTTAAAATTGCTCCAGCAGGCGCTGCTCAAGCGAAAGATCAATATGGAAATCCTGCAGCAAGAATGGCTATTGTTCCAAATATACCTGATGAATATCAGTATTGCTTTGATGTTGTGAAAAGAGATAAAGTATATGATTACAAAGGTAAAAATGAGTCTATGATTTTAACTGGTAAAACAGTAGAGATTCAAACAATGGGAGGGGGTTTTGGTCAGACAAGAGAATTGGCCCGATATGTAGGCTCAGCTCCCCCACCCGATGCAACATCTTCTTGTTATATACCTGATAAAAATTTGAGATGTATCGAATTTGATAAAAATAATTGTTATCAATAATTTTTAAACCTAATTTTTATTCAGAATATACTTTCTAACAGCTTTATTATGATCGTTAAGATCCTTAGAGAAGTAGTGTTTGCCTTGACCCATACTTACAAAGAAGAGATCGTCTGTGGCTGAGGGAAACGCAGCAGCATTGATAGAATCTTTACCAGGACTCGCTATGGGTCCTGGGGGTAGAGCGGGAATCACGTAGGTATTGTAAGGGGTGGGTGTTTGAAGATCTTTTTTGTGGATTTTACCATCGTAGTTTTTGCCTAATCCATAAATCACTGTTGGATCTGTTTGTAGGCGCATGTTTTTTTTGAGTCGAGTATGAAAGACTTGTGATATGTGAGCACGTTCTTCTGGAGCACCTGTTTCTTTTTCGATGAGAGAAGCTAACGTAACAAGAGAGTGAAGATTGAATCCAAGTTTTTGAGCTTCAAGGAGAGTTGGTTTTTGGAGTTCAGCAAAGAATCTTTTGATCATAGTGGTGAGAAGAGATTTAGGATCTGCTGTAGGCCTAAATTGATATTGTCCGGGATAGAGATAGCCTTCTAGAGTAATGACTTCTGGAGGAGGAAGATTCATGGGTAGGTTATAGATTTTTTGGATTTTAGAGATTTCTGTTTGAAGAAAAATCTGAGATTGTTCTATGCTATTTAACCAGATCTTTTCGGAGAAGTGAGGATATTCAATATGAAGTTTCTCTAGAATTTGAGTGACATTCCAACCTTCCGGAAATGTTATGGTGACATTTACTGAATCTCCAGAGGTGATTTTTTGTAAAATATCATGGGGACTTAATGTAGAAGGAAGTTCATAAGTTCCAGGTTGAATGAGCTTATCTAAGCCAAATAATCGTCCATAGATCTGGAATAACTTTGGTAGAAAGAACCAACGACTTTCACCTAAATGATAGGTAATTGTTGCAAATGATTCTCCGGGGTAAATATCAAAATAATGATTTTTTGACGGGATAGGATCTTCACTGGGTCTTGGGCTCCACCAATAGATCGCTAAAAATAAGAGAATGAGCAAAGTGATGCTGAGAAATAAACGGAAAAGTTTTCCCATAGTTGAATACCTCTTCTTTTAATCTTCAATCTAAGTGCCGATGGATGCAATATGCTCCTGAAAATATCAGGAGAAAAATTTAGATTTAAGTAAAGTATAAATCATGGAAGATCTTGATCACACCTTAGAAGATATGGAATATCGACTTAAAGTCAGTGAGCCTTGGGAAAATAAATTAGAAACATGTCTGCGTATTAAAAGTAGGCTGATGTCGTTACCTGAAAAAGAGTTTCTTAAGATATCTCAAGAAATCTTTGGGATCTTAAGTAAAGTCAAGAATATTTAAATAGAAAATAAGTTGAGATCCAGAAAAGACCTTAAGCTCTTTAAGTTGGGTTTTATCGTAGAGTCTTACAATTTGATATCGAGTTGGACTTAAAAGAGTCAAAGGAGAGATCAAAGATGAAAAACTTAATGGAACGGTGTATTCCCACTCTTCTTCCCCAGGATAAGAACAAAAGAAATGGCGAAGATCTTTTGGAGTAAGATTTAAGTATGAAGAAAAAGAAAAAGGTACAGAAGGGCTACCTACGGGATCTAAAAGCTTAATACTCAGTTGGTTATAGTTATCACTCCAAACAGCTTCTAAATCAAAGATAAGACTTTTATTGGGTATGACTATGGTCCCAGTAAATCCAGGATGTTTACTTTGGAAACATCCTGTTTTTGTGTCTAATGTTTGGCACTGATTTAATAAGAGGAAAAAGAAATATAAGAAATATTTTTTCAAAGGAATAGAATATTATCCGTTCATGCTACCTAGGAATTCATCGTTAGATTTTGTGCGTTCTAAACGTTGAGATAGGAATTCCATAGATTCTACAGGGTTCATAGGATGAATGACTTTTCTGAGGATCCAAAGACGGTTTAGGATGTCTTTAGGTATTAAGAGATCTTCTCTACGAGTTCCTGATTTATTCACATCAATAGCTGGGAAGATACGTCTTTCAGCAAGTTTTCTATCAAGAACAAGTTCCATATTACCGGTACCTTTAAATTCTTCAAAGATCACTTCATCCATACGACTACCAGTATCTATCAGTGCGGTTGCTATGATGGTTAAGCTACCACCTTCTTCCACTTTTCTGGCAGCTCCAAAGAACCTTTTAGGTTTGTGTAAGGCATTAGCATCAACACCTCCGGTAAGGATCTTTCCGCTGGGAGGAACAACAGAGTTATAGGCTCTGGCTAATCTGGTAATAGAATCAAGAAGAATAATGACATCTTTTCTATGTTCTACAAGACGTTTAGCTTTTTCAATAACCATTTCAGCGACTTGAACATGTCTTTGAGCAGGCTCATCAAAAGTCGAGCTGACAACTTCACCTTTTACGGATCGTTCCATTTCAGTAACTTCTTCAGGTCTTTCATCAATGAGAAGAACAATCAACGTTGCTTCTTTATGATTTTTTGCAATGGCATTGGCAATGTTTTGAAGAAGTACAGTTTTACCTGTACGAGGAGGTGCCACAATAAGAGCACGTTGTCCCTTACCAATAGGAGAAAGGAGATCAATAACCCGAGTACTTAAGATCTGAGGGTCGTATTCCATTTGGAAACGTTCAATCGGATGAATCGTAGTAAGGTTATCAAAAAGTATTTTTTCACCTGTAAGATCAGGTGGTTCAAAGTTAACAGATTCTACTTTTAAAAGAGCGAAATAACGTTCACCTTCTTTAGGAGGACGGATTTGGCCATTAATTGTATCTCCGGTACGTAAGTTAAACCTACGGATTTGAGAAGGAGAAACATAAATATCATCGGGACCTGGAAGATAATTATAATCAGGGGCTCTTAAGAAACCAAAACCATCAGGTAAAGTTTCTAGAACACCTTCAGAATAAACCATGCCATGACGACGGGCTTGACCTTCAAGTAAAGCAAAAACAAGTTCTTGCTTTCTTAAATGAGATGCGCCTTCTATACCCATATCCCTAGCTAACTGTACAAGCTCACTTATGTGCTTCTCTTTAATCTCTTTAAGATTCATCACTGGAATGGTGGCATCAAAATCAGGCTCTTTTTCATCATGGTGATGAAAAGGTTTATGATAATCATTCTGTTTTCTACCAGAGTAATTATCATCGTTTCTATTGTTGCGTTTAAATCGTTTTCTGAAGTTTTGCTCTTCAGGCTCTTGAAAATGAGTTTCGTCGTTCATGAATGACTCTATAAATAATGAGGGATTGTTGATCTGAAAAGAAAAAACTAAATATAGTGTAAATCATGAAAGTGTCAAGAAATAAAATAAAATAAAAAGAGCTAAAAAGGACATAAAAAGTTGATTGTTTTTTGTGTGCGTGGTATGTCCAGAACTTTGTACGGGAATAGATATGGCAAAAAAAGTTGTAGGATACGTCAAACTCCAAATTATTGGAGGGCAGGCAACAGCAGCACCTCCTGTTGGACCAGCGTTAAGTCAAAAAGGCGTTAACATAGCTGCTTTCATTAAAGATTTTAATTCTAAAACACAGAAATTTGCGGGAGCTATACTTCCTACTGTTATTACTGTTTATTCGGATAAATCCTTTTCATTTATTACAAAGTCTTCTCCAACTGCTGTTCTTCTAAAACAGCATGCGAAGTTAGATAAAGGGAGTTCAACTCCTGGAAAAGGTTTTGTAGGATCGATTACACCTAGTCAGATTCAAGAAATTGCAAAAATAAAGCTAGAAGATCTTAATTGTATTGATATCGAAAAAGCGATAAAGATGGTGGAAGGTTCGGCCCGTTCAATGGGCTTAGAAGTCAAGGAAGCATCATGAGTGGTAAAAAATACGAAAATGCTCTTTCAAAAGTAGAAAAAGGCAAAGCTTATACTTTAGCTTCTGCTGCTGAGCTTTTGAAAGACATGAGTTACACTAAATTTGATGGCACTGTTGAAGTTGCTGTTAATTTAGGAGTGGATCCCAGACATGCGGATCAAAATGTACGTGGCGCATTAGTTCTTCCTCACGGTCTAGGTAAAAAAATACGAGTTGTTGTTTTTGCTAAGGGTGAGAAAATTAAAGAAGCTATGGATGCGGGAGCTATTGATGCTGGAGCAGAAGAGTTAGTTCAAAAAATCCAAGGCGGATGGCTTGATTTCGAAGCTTCAGTAGCAACTCCCGATATGATGGGTCTTGTAGGTCGTCTAGGTAAAACATTAGCCCCTAGAGGTCTTATGCCTAACCCCAAAGTAGGAACAGTAACTCTTAATGTTAAACAAGCAGTAACTGATGCAATGGCTGGTAGAGTAGAGTTTAAAGTTACTAAAACAGGTATAGTTCACTGTCCTGTAGGTAAAGTTTCATTTTCTACAACAGCGATTGAAGAAAATATACGATCTTTTATTGATGTGATATTGCGTGCGCGTCCTGTATCTGTTAAAGGTTCATACGTTAAATCTATTTATCTTGCTTCATCAATGAGTCCAAGTATTTGTATAGATATCGGTCAGTTTAGGTAAAATTCATGAATAAATCAGAAAAACATGCATACTGTAGTGATCTCTCATCTAAATTTTCGGATGTAAATACTCTGTTTTTAACTCAGTATTCCGGAATGACAGTTGAAGATCTCACTCAATTTAGAAAAGAGCTTAATAAAGTTCAGGCTAAATTTCATGTTGTTAAAAATTCTATCGTTAAAAAAGCTTTGCAAGGCACTCCTAAGGAGTCTTTGTCTCAGTCATTCAAAGGTCAAATAGGCGTTGTTTTTGCTCATGGTGATGTGGCAGCCACTGCTGCATCACTTTCGGCTTTTTTAAAGAAAAACGAAAAAATCAAGTTAGTCTGTGGCTATCTTGACCAAAGTGTTATCAACCCAGGTGAAGTTCAAGCAATCGCTTCTCTACCACCTCGGGAAGTGCTCATCGCTCAAATCATTGGTCTTCTTGTTGCGCCCCATAGAAATATTATGGGCGTGCTTCAAGGGGTTCAAAGATCTTGGGTATATCTACTGAAGGCAGTAGGAGAAAAAAACCAATAAGGAGTTATTATGTCAGTATCAAAAGAACAATTCGTTGATTATATCAAAAACCTTTCTCTCATCCAAGCATCAGACTTGGTTAAAGAGTTAGAAGAAATTTTTGGAGTGAGTGCTGCTGCACCAATGGCTATGGCCATGGCAGCGCCTGTGGCTGGAGCAGCCGCAGAAGCTCAAACAGAATTTGAAGTTATCTTAAAAGCAGGTGGCGAAAGTAAGTTAAACGTTATTAAAGTTGTACGTGAAATTACTGGTCTAGGCTTAAAAGAAGCTAAAGATCTTGTTGAGAGTTCTCCTAAGTCTGTTAAGGCAGGAGTCAGCAAATCAGAAGCAGACGAAATTGCTAAGAAGCTCACTGACGTGGGTGCTTCTGTAGAAGTTAAATAAGTAGTAAGTCATTTTCACAATTTTATTTAAAGGGTATTGTCATGCTTCACCATGCCTCTCCATACTTTCGTCCTCGTAAGAATTTTACCAAGGTTAAGGCTGTACTTGAAATACCCCATCTTATTGAAATACAGAAAAAATCTTACGAAAAATTCTTACAGAGTCACATACCTCATGAGCAAAGAGAAGACGTAGGTCTTCAAAGTGTTTTTAGATCTGTATTTCCAGTACAAGATTACGAGGGATTGGCATCAGTTCAGTTTGTTCATTATACTTTAGAAAATCCTAAATATACTGTTCCTGAATGCAGATCTAAAGGCATAACCTATTCTGCTCCTGTGAAAGTAATGGTTCGTCTTGTCATTCATGACATACATCCAGAAACACAAGTTAAAACCATTAGAGGGTTTAAAGAGCAAGAAGTTTACTTTGGTGAAATTCCTTTGATGACTGAAAATGCTACATTTATCATCAACGGTATTGAAAGAGTTGTCGTTTCTCAATTGCACAGATCTCCAGGGGTATTCTTTAGTCATGACAGAGGGAAAACCCTGGCTTCAGGTCGATTCCTTTATAATGCAAGAATCATTCCTTACAGAGGATCGTGGTTAGACTTTGAATTTGATACTAAACAAATTCTTTATTGTCGTATTGATAGACGTAGAAAGATGCATGCTACTCTACTCTTAAAAGCACTCAACTATTCTAATGAAGATCTTCTAGATTACTTTTATGAAAAAGAAATCATTAAGTTTGAAGATGGTGCATTTTCAAGAAAAGTTGATCATGAAAGACTCAGAGGCCAAAAAGCTTCTGCAGATATCGTAGATCCAAAAACAGGAAAAATTCTTGTTAAAAGAAACAGAAAAATAAATCTCTCTGTTATTAAGCATCTACAAACTCAAAAAATTGATTTTCTTCCATTAAATAAAGAAGAACTTATCGGTAAAGTGATTGCTAAAGATGTTATCGATCATGATACTGGTGAAATTCTTCTACCTATTAATCAAGATATTGATGCAGCTGTTTTACAGTTTATTGTTAATAAAAATATACAAGAATTTCAGATTCTTTTCATAGATGACATCAACGTTGATTCCTCATTTAGAGATACTTTAAATGCAGATAAAATATCTACATCAGAAGAAGCTCTTCTAGAAGTCTATCGTCGTGTTAGACCTGGAGATCCTCCAAGTTATGAAAATGCATTATCATTATTCAATAATATCTTTTTCTCTAAAGATAGTTATGATTTATCTAAAGTTGGTCGTCTTAAGTTAAATGAGCGTCTAGATTTTACAACAGATATTGAGCATAGAACTTTAACAAAAGAAGATATTCTAGGCACAGTAAAAATGCTTTTAGATGTTCGTAGTGGTAAATATAAAGTTGATGATATTGACCATTTAGGAAATCGTAGGGTTAGGGCCGTTGGTGAGTTGATCGAAAATCAATATCGCATAGGTCTAACAAGAGTCGAAAGAGCTATTAAAGAAAGATTACAAACTCAAGAGTTAGATAATCTTATGCCACACGATCTTGTTAACGCTAAACCTGTTACAGCAGTGATCAAAGAGTTTTTTGGAACTTCTCAATTAAGTCAGTTTATGGATCAAACGAATCCATTATCTGAGATTTACCACAAAAGGCGTTTATCAGCTCTAGGGCCTGGGGGGCTCTCTCGAGAGCGTGCAGGCTTTGAAGTCCGAGATGTTCACTCAACTCATTATGGTCGTATTTGTCCTATTGAAACACCTGAAGGTCCAAATATTGGTCTTATTGTTTCTTTAGCTTCTTATGCCAGAGTGAATGAATATGGATTTATTGAAACACCATTTAGGGACATTAAGAATAGAGAACCACAAGATTCTGTAAGGTATTACACATCTAATGATGAGTGGAAAAATCATACCATTGCTCAAGCTAATTTGAATTTAGATGCAGAAGGTAAAATACCTGATAAAGATTTCTTAAATGCTCGAAATGCAGGGGAAACTAACATGTTCCCGGCTGAAGAGATAGATCTTATGGATATTGCTTCTAATCAACCAGTATCTGTTGCTGCATCACTCATTCCTTTTTTACAAAATGACGATGCCCATCGAGCACTTATGGGTGCCAATATGCAACGTCAAGGCTTACCACTGGTTAAAAACCATGCTCCTATTATTGGAACAGGTATGGAAGGAAGAGTTGCTGCTGATTCAGGAGTGACTGTTATTGCTAAACGTTCTGGTATTGTTACTCGTGTTGATGCAGAACGTATTGTTGTTCGAGCTAGTGAAGTATCTCAAGGTGAAGAACATGATGTTGGTGCAGATGTTGATATTTATAACTTAGTTAAATTTCAAAGATCTAACGTGGATACATGTATTAATCAAAGACCATTGGTTAAAATAGGTACATATGTTCAGAAAAACGATATTATCGCAGATGGTTTTTCCACAGATAAGGGAGAACTTTCTTTAGGTCAAAACGTGCTTGTGGCATTCATGCCTTGGTGTGGATATAACTTCGAAGATGCGATTATTGTATCAGAAAGACTTGTTAAAGAAGATCTTTATACATCTATACATATTCAAGAGTTTGAATGTATCAGTAGAGATACAAAGTTAGGCCGAGAAGAAATCACTTCTGATATTCCAAATGTGAATGAAGAAGCTCTTAATAATCTAGATGATTCAGGGATTGTTAGAGTAGGAGCTGAAATTAAGCCAGGAGATATTCTGGTAGGTAAATTAACTCCTAAAGCAGAAACTCAATTAACACCTGAAGAAAAATTATTACGTGCGATTTTCGGTGAAAAAGCAGCCGATGTAAGAGATACCTCTTTAAGAGTTCCACCAGGAGTCAGTGGTGTTGTGATTGGAGCTAAAGTATTTCATAGAGAAGGTGCTGAGCTTGATCCTAGAATGATTGAGATTCAAGAGTCTGAAGTTGAAAAAGTTCATAAAGACCATGCTGATAGAAATGAAATCATCAGACAGTCAAGTATTGAAAAACTACAAACTTTACTTGTGGGCGAAACATCTGCTGTGACTTTAACTATTAAGAGTCATGGTACTGAAAAAACAATTTCTGCAAATGAAAAAATAACCGCAGATATTTTTGATGGCATTTCCATTGAAGCTATCAAAAAGTTAGAAATTGTTGATGCTCAAAAGAACTCTCAACTCTTTAAAATCAAGAAATCCATGGAAGAAAAACTTCAAATGGTGAAGGTTCTTTGCGATGAACAAATTACTCGACTCAAAAGAGGTGATGAACTTCCTCCAGGCGTTATTAAGATGGTTAAAGTATACATAGCCATCAAACGTCGTCTTCAAGTCGGCGATAAGCTTGCTGGTAGACATGGTAATAAAGGAGTTATTTCTAGAATATTGCCTGTTGAAGACATGCCATATCTAGAAAACGGTGAACCAGTAGATATTATTTTAAGTCCACTGGGAGTTCCATCACGTATGAACATTGGCCAAATTATGGAAACACATTTTGGTTGGGCTGCTCGTGGAATGGGAGCTAAACTTCAAAAGATGTTGGAAGATGCTTGTCCTAGAAAAGAATTAGAAGATTATATTCTAAAAATTTGGGATGATGCTGAAACTCAAAGATTCCTTAAGACTTGTACTGATGATGATCTTAAAGTTTTTGTTCAAAAGTACAAAGATGGAGTGACTATCGGTAATCCTGTTTTTGATGGTGCAACCGAAAAAGAAATCTTTGGATACCTAAAGTTAGCAGGGTTGTCTGAATCAGGACAGACTATTTTAAGAGATGGTCGTACTGGTGAACCCTTTGATAGACCAGTCACTGTAGGAGTGATGTATATACTCAAACTACATCACTTGGTAGATGAGAAAATTCATGCTCGATCTATTGGACCATACAGCCTAATCACTCAACAACCATTGGGTGGTAAAGCTCAATTTGGTGGACAGAGATTAGGTGAAATGGAAGTTTGGGCTATGGAAGCTTACGGTGCTGCATTTAGTTTACAAGAATTTCTAACTGTAAAATCTGATGACATTATGGGACGTACCAAAATGTATGAAGCTATTGTCAAAGGTGAAAATATAATGGTTCCAGGAATTCCAGAATCATTCAGTGTTCTTGTGAAAGAAATGCAGTCTCTAGGGCTAGATATTAATCTTGTCAAAAAAGATGGTAGAGAGATTAGCTTGGAAGAAATGACACGCGTACCATCTGCGGATCAGGCAGTGCCTCATCCTCAACTCACCTAAAGGAAAAATTATGAACGAATATCTTCGTCAGGCACAAACTCTTTTTGAAAAACCTATCGATCCGTTTGATTTTTCTGCGGTAAAAATAGGTTTGGCCTCTCCTGAACGTATTAGAGGTTGGTCTTTTGGTGAAGTTAAAAAGCCAGAAACCATCAACTACAGAACATTTAAACCTGAAAAAGATGGTCTTTTCTGTGCCAAGATATTTGGACCTGTAAGAGATTACGAGTGTATTTGCGGTAAATATAAAAGAAAAAAATACAAAGGCATTGTCTGTGAAAGATGTGGCGTTGAAGTCATTGAAAGTAAAGTACGAAGAGAAAGACTAGGTCATATTAACTTAGCTTCCCCTGTTGCGCATATTTGGTTTCTTAAATGTCTTCCTTCACGCATTGGATGTTTACTCGATCTTTCTTTAAAAGATTTAGAAAAAATTCTCTATTGTGAGTCCTTTGTTGTTATGGATCCGGGTGAAACTGACCTTAAAAAGTTAGAACTTGTACCTGAAGAAAAAATTCAACAAAAATTCAAAGAATTTGGTAATAGTTCATTTAAAGTGGGTATTGGTGCAGATGCCGTACTTGAATTACTCCAAGCTATAGATATCGTTGAATTAGCAGAAGAACTTAAATCTGCTTTAAATAGCACTTCCTCAGAAGCGTTATCTAAGAAGATTATTAAAAGACTTAAAGTTGTTAATTCATTTATCATTAGTGATAACCATCCTGATTGGATGATGTTATCTGTTATTCCTGTATTACCACCAGATTTACGTCCTTTAGTTCCCTTAGATGGTGGACGTTTTGCAACTTCAGATCTTAATGATCTTTATAGAAGAGTGATTAATAGAAACAATCGACTTTTAAGATTAATGGAACTTAATGCTCCAGACATCATTATTCGTAATGAAAAAAGAATGCTTCAAGAAGCCGTAGATGCTCTTTTTGATAATGGAAGACGTGGAAAAACCTTTACAGGACCTAATAAACGACCTCTCCGATCTTTATCTGATATGTTAAAAGGAAAAGGCGGACGTTTCAGACAGAATCTTCTTGGAAAACGAGTGGATTATTCTGGTCGTTCAGTGATTGTTGTTGGACCTGAATTAAAGTTACATCAATGTGGTCTTCCTAAGCATATGGCCTTGGAAATGTTCAAGCCATTTTTATTTAATAAATTGGAAGAACGTGGTTATGTTTCGACTATAAAAAGCGCTAAGAAGTTTATAGAAAAAGATAGGCCTGAAGTTTGGGATCTTCTAGAAGATATCACTAAAGAACATCCTGTTTTATTGAATAGAGCACCAACTTTACATAGGCTAGGGATTCAAGCGTTTGAACCTATTCTTGTAGATGGTAAAGCAATCCAATTACATCCCTTAGTCTGTCAAGCATTTAATGCTGACTTTGACGGGGATACAATGTGTGTTCACGTTCCATTAAGTTTTGAAGCTCAGGTTGAAGCTAGAGTCTTAATGATGTCTACGAATAATATTTTATCTCCACAGCATGGTAATCCTATTATAGAGCCACGTAAGGATATTGTTTTAGGTCTTTATTATCTCACTCGAGAAAATCCTATGGCTAAAGGTGCTAATAAATCTTTTTCTCATTTGGATGAGGTTTATCACGCGCATCAGCAAGAATATATTGAGCTACACACACCGATCTCTGTAAAATACAAAGGTCAAATGATTAAGACAACAGTAGGAAGATGTTTCTTAAGAGATATCATTCCTGAAGCTGTTCCTTACTTTGAGAAATACAATAAATGTTTAGATCAAAAGAGCATTGCATCTCTAGTGAATGAGACATATCGATTATGTGGAGCTAAGGAAACAGTTATCCTTGCAGATACACTCAGAGAAATGGGCTATAAATATGCCACTGAATCTGGAATCTCCATTTCTGTTTTAGACATGGTCATTCCTAAAGAAAAACCAAGTCTTATTAATCAAGCTAACCAAGAAGTGAGAGAGGTCAGAGACCAATACTCCGAAGGTTTGATTACAGAAGGTGAGAGACATAATAAGGTTATTGATATTTGGTCAAGAGTCCAAGATGCCTTGGCTGATCATATGGTTAAAGAAATTTCTACCCAAATGGTCGATGATCCTACTACAGGTAAAAAGACTCAAATCCATTCTTTCAACTCTGTTTTCATGATGGCGGAGTCTGGAGCTCGAGGTAGTAAAACTCAGATGAGACAGCTAGCAGCCATGCGTGGTCTGATGGCAAAGGCAACCGGTGAGATTATTGAAACACCTATTACAGCTAACCTTCGAGAAGGCTTAACTGTGCTTCAATACTTTATTAACACCCACGGTGCTCGTAAAGGTTTGGCGGATACGGCTCTTAAAACAGCAACTTCCGGATACTTAACTCGTCAATTAGTGGATGTTGCCCAAGATACAGTTATTTCTGAATATGATTGCGGGACTTTAGATGGTTTAGAAATTTCATCTATTGTAGAAGGTGGCGAAGTTATCCAGAAATTAGGTAATCGAATTCTGGGAAGAACTCTTCTTTATGATGTTAAAAACAGATCTACGGGAGAGATCATTGCTCTTGCAAACCAAGAAGTGAATGAAGAAATCGCTCAAAAACTTGAAGAAGCTAAAATAGATAGAGCTCATGTTCGATCCGTTCTGACCTGCCGTACTCGAAGAGGTGTATGTGCAAAATGTTATGGACGAGACTTAGCTACAGGGAAACTTGTTAACATTGGTGAAGCTGTAGGTGTCATTGCCGCTCAATCTATTGGTGAACCAGGTACACAGTTAACCATGCGTACCTTCCATCAAGGGGGAGCTGCTTCTACACAGGTTCAGCAATCATCCCATGAGTCTAAAACAGAAGGTTCAGTAAAATTCTCTACGCTTAACTTTGTGCAAAGCCGAGGTGAACATCTCACTGCAATGGGGCGAAGTGGAGAGATCATTGTTTATGATCTTGATGGTTTGGAAAGAGATCGACTCTCTATTCCTTACGGAGCCAGAATTTTTGTTCAAGATGGTCAAAAAGTTAAAATAGGAACTCCTATTGTGGAATGGGATCCTCACTCCGTTGTGATTCTTTCTGAAGTCGCTGGAACCATTCATTATCAAGATTTGATAGAAGGTATTTCTGTTGAAGAACGTATTGATGAAGTCACAGGACTGACTCGTCGGGTTATTATTGAAAATAAAGATGCAAAAATAAAACCTGCACTTTTAATCATGGATAAAAATAGCGCAGTGATTAAAATCACTGAAACAAGAGATGCAAGGTATCCTTTACCCAGTGGTGCCACGGTCATGTTTGCTGATAATTCAGAAATTTGTCCAGGAGATATTTTAGCGAAAATTCCAAGAGAACAAGCTAAAACAAAAGATATTACTGGTGGATTACCAAGGGTTGCAGAATTATTCTTAGCTCAAAAGCGTAGAAATTGTGCAATCATCTCTGAAATTGATGGTTATGTTTATTTTGGATCTGATGTTAAAGGTAAGGCTAAAGTTACCGTACGACCTGAAATAGGTGAAGAAAGAGAATATCTTATTCCTAAGGGAAGACACGTTGTTGTGACTGAGGGAGACTTCATTAGAGCTGGAGAACCACTCGTAGATGGTTCATTAAATCCCCATGATATCTTGAGGATTCTAGGAGAAAAGGCTCTAGCTGCTTATTTGGTAACAGAAATACAAGCAGTTTATAAACTTCAAGGTGTGGCTATTGATGATAAACACATTGAAGTCATTGTTAAACAAATGCTACGACGTGTTCGAGTTAAAGACCCTGGTGATACAGAGTTTTTACCTATGGCGCAGGTAGAGAAATGGACGTTTGAAGAACAAAATGACGTAGTGATTGCTCGTGGTGGGGTTCCAGCAGTTGCTGAATCTTTATTACTTGGAATTGCTCGAGCAGCATCTTCTACGGAATCTTTTATTTCGGCAGCATCATTCCAGGAGACGACAAAGGTTCTCACAGAGGCTTCTTTGTCTAATCGAACGGATAAGCTCCGAGGCTTAAAAGAAAACGTTATTATGGGCCGTCTGATTCCCGCAGGAACAGGTACAGCTCTATATCGTACGATGAATATGCAGGTAGAGGGTGAATCTTTAGAGGCGGAAGCCATTATTGAGGCGGGAGCACCCAAAACAGCAGCCAGACTTAAAGGAACACATTCTGTCCACCACCCTTTTCGGTAGTTGACATTAGCGATGTGTTTCTATAAACATAAATTCTTTGTTTGAGACGATATAATGCAGAAAATACGAATACGCTTAAAAAGTTACGATGTTTCCCTTTTAGATCAAAATGTTGTTCAAATTGTACAAAAGGCGAAAGGCACAGGTGCCCGCATTGCAGGCCCTATTCCAATGCCAACCATCATCAACCGTTACACGGTTTTGAGATCTCCTCATGTGGATAAAAAGTCCAGAGAGCAGTTTGAAATCCGTACACATCGCAGATTGATCGATCTTCTAGATGCCAAGCCACAAACGGTAGAAGCTCTTATGAAATTAGATCTTTCTCCAGGTGTTGATGTAGAAATTAATCTTTCCTAGGATACGCACATGATAAAATATATGTATAAAAAATGCGGGATGACAACTTTGTTTAATGAACAAGGTAAAGCTCTCAGTGTTACAGTTCTTAAACCAGAACCAACCAAAATTGTTCGGCACGAATCTATTGAGCTAAATAGAAAGATGATTGTGGTTTCATATGGTGAAAAAGCAAGGGTTTCAAGAGGTTGGATTGTTCCTGATTACGACAAATTCGCAGTCAATGAATCACTACCGCAGATAGAAATAGTTTTAGGATGCAAAATATCTGCTCAAGGTGTATCTAAAGGAAAAGGTTTTCAGGATGCCATGACTCGTCATGGGTTTAGTGGTGGTCCTGCTAGTCACGGTAGCCGATTCCATCGAGCTCCTGGATCTGTTGGTATGAGAACAGAGCCTGGTAGAACTCCTAAAGGTAAACGTCTTCCTGGCCATATGGGTGATGTTACAATCACTGTTAAAAATCTTAAAGTTGTGGATATACAGCCTGAACAAGGTCATATCTGTGTTTTAGGAGCTGTTCCTGGACCTACAGGATCCCATGTTTTTGTGTCTTTGGCATGAACATATTTATTAAGTGTAATTTAGAGGTTTACTGTGTCTGATAAAGAAACTCCCCAAAATTTAGAGAGCTCGCATAAAGTGCCTAGCTCTTCTTCCTTAAATGTTTTGAAAGACGTTTCATGGCTTGTTCCTTTTGAAAGTAGAAATACAGGAACTCTTTGGCAAGTTGTTAAGGCCTACCTTGCAAATAAAAGACAAGGTACTGCTTGTACTAAAACAAGAGCCCAAGTAAGGTCTACCGGTAAAAAACCATACAAACAAAAGAAGACTGGTAATGCCCGTAGAGGTTCATTTGTCAGCCCTATCTGTGTTGGTGGGGGTGTTGCCCATGGACCTAAACCAAGAGACCATCGCCAGGCTATTTTGCCTAAAATGGCTAAAGTCGCTCTGGGTATTATTTTATCCAAAAGAATGAATTTAGGCTTGGTTTATGAAACAAGTTTTGCTTCCTTACAAACAGGAAGAACTAAGGATGCATTTTCTTTAATTAGAGAACCAGAAAGTATTAAAGGCAAGATTCTTGTCTCTATTGGTGATATGAGTCCTACTTATGTTAATGCTATCAAGAATCTGGATAACGTAATGTTAGTGCCTCCTCAACAATTAAATGCTTTACATGTTATTCAATCTAGAGCTTTAGTTTTAAATAATGAGGCTTTAGATATTATTCAAAAAAGGTTGAGTGTATGAAATTAGAACAACTGATTAAGAAATCTCTCTTAACTGAAAAGTCACACAGCGAAATGGCTAAAAATGTTTACACCTTTAGTGTAGATCTTGATTCGACAAAGGCTGAAATCAAAAAAGCAGTGGAAACATGTTTTAATGTACAAGTCATGTCAGTGAATACTTCTATTCAAAGGGGACACACCTACAGAAAATCAAGAAGTAAGGATACCCCTACTCCTGTAACTATTCTTGCTCCAAGTATCAAAAAAGCTTTTGTTAGGCTTAAACCTAATTTTTCGTTGTCTATTATTCCAAAGAGTGAATCATGAGTCTTATTCGTCAAAGAAAACCCTATACCCCAACTTCAAGATTTCAGAGTTATATTGATTATAATAAAATACTCACTACCTCAGAACCTTGTAAACAATTATTAGAAGCATTACCTCGAAAAGCCGGACGTAATCATTCTGGTAAAATTTGTGTCAGACACAAAGGTGGCGGAGTTAAAAGAAAATATCGTATTATGGACTGGAAACGTGCTAGAAAAAGTGTTCCAGGAACTGTAATGACTGTTGAATACGATCCTGTGCGATCGGCATTCATTTCTCTTGTTCAATACGTAGATGGTGATAAGAGTTATGTGCTTGCAACACAAGGAGTTACAGTAGGAACTCCTATTCTTAATTCCGAAAACGCAGATATTAAACTTGGCAATAGTTTGCCTTTAAGAAAAATCCCAGCAGGAACTTCTATTCATAGCATTGAAATGAAACCTGGTGCAGGAGCTAAGATCGCACGAAGTGCAGGAGCTTATGGTGTTCTTGTAGGTAAAATTAAAGATTATGTTCAAGTAAAAAGCCCTTCAGGTGAAACCCGTCTTATTGATGAAGACTGCTATGCAACCATCGGAATGGTTTCTAATCCAGATCATATGAATGTTTCGTTAGGAAAAGCAGGAAGAAATCGATGGATGGGAAAACGTCCTTCAGTCAGAGGGGTTGCCATGAACCCTGTAGACCATCCAATGGGTGGGGGAGAAGGTAAGACAAGTGGTGGACGGCACCCATGTTCTCCTACAGGTGTTCTTTCCAAAGGCTTTAAAACAAGAAGAAAAAAGAGAGTTGATAAACTCATATTAACCTCTAGGAAAAAATAAAATGAAAAATGTATTTAAAGTTGATCCTTTAAGGAGTTTTATAAAATGACGAGATCTTTAAAAAAAGGGGCATTTGTTGATAATCATCTTCTTGCCCATGCACAAACAGCTAAAACAACTCACAAAGTTGTGAAAACTTGGAGTCGCAGATCAACTATTATTCCTGATTTTGTTGGAGTAACTTTTGCGGTTCATAACGGTAAAAAATTTATTCCCGTATATGTTACAGAGAATATGGTTGGGCATAAGTTAGGAGAGTTTTCTCCTACTCGCACTTTTTATGGGCATGGATCAGACAAAAAAGTCTCGAAAAAATAGGAAAAAATCATGGTTGGATACGCAATTCACTACGGAGCTCAATGCTCATCTCGCAAGGCACGCCTCTTGAGACCATTAGTTATAGGTAAATCAGTAGATCATGCTATAGCTATACTTAAAGTTAATCGAAGGTCAGGATCAGTACCATTAATGAAAGTCCTTAAGTCCGCTGCGGCTCAATTTAATGACCCGTTAGCTGATATTTTGGTAAGAGAAGTAACGATAAATGAAGGTCCCAAGAGGAAGAAGTTTATGCCGAGAGCTCAGGGAAGAGCGTTTCCTATATTTAAAAAAACTTCTCATATATCCGTACAGCTAAGCAGTTTTGAATATATTAAAAGGGTAATAAACGAAAGAGTAGAGCAATCAATGACTAAGGAAGAGGTTTAAAATGGGACAGAAAGTTCACCCCATAGGTTTTCGTTTAGGAGTTAATAAGTTCTGGGAATCTCAATGGCTTAATAAAAAACTCTTTCCTATGTATTTAAAACAGGATCTGCAAATTAGAAAATATATTAAATCTAAATTCAGTGATTCTGGTATAGATAAAATTGAAATTGAAAGAACCTCGAAAACACTTAATCTTAAGATTTTTTCCGCAAAACCAGGAAAAATAATTGGTAAGCAAGGTAAAGGGATTGATGCCTTAAGAGTAGAAGTGGCTTCTATGGTTAAAGCATCTCAACTCACTCTTAAATTGGATGTTTTTGAGGTTAAACAACCTGACTTAAGTGCTCATATTTGCGCCACTCAGGTAGCTCAACAGTTAGAAAAAAGAATTGCCTTTCGTAGAGCCATGAAAAAAGTGATTCAACAATCACTTAAAGGTGGAGCTAAAGGTATTAAGATTCGTGTTGCTGGGCGATTAAATGGTGCGGAAATGGCTCGTACAGAGTGGTATTTAGAAGGGAGAGTTCCTCTACATACAATTCGTGCGGATATTGATTATGGTGTAGTTGAGGCTATGACAACTTATGGAAAAATAGGAGTTAAGGTTTGGATATTTCGAGGAGAAGTATTTAACAAAGCTCCTGTCGCATTACCTAGTCGTTTAGTCAAACTTGGTGCTGAGGAATAAAGATTATGTTATCACCTAAAAAAACAAAATTTCGGAAGTCACATAAAGGTCGAATTAAAGGAAATGCAACACAAGGTAATTTTGTGTCCTTTGGTGATTTTGCTTTACAAGCTTTAGAGCCAGGTAAACTAGATTCCAGACAGTTAGAGGCTAGTAGAATTGCATTAACTCGTCATATTAAAAGAGGTGGGAAAGTTTGGATCAGAGTATTTCCTGATAAACCTATCACCAAAAAAGCTGCAGAAACTCGAATGGGTTCAGGTAAAGGAGCCCCAGACAAATGGGTATGTCCTATACGTGTGGGCCGCATTATATTCGAAATGCAAGGTGTTACAGGAACTTTGGCCGAAGAAGCTTTTCAAAGAGCTGCAGCTAAGCTTCCTTTTAAAACAAGAGTTGTGAATCGAGCATTACAACTATCTTGGAGTACTATATGAGTGAATTAAAAGCTAAAATCAAAGAGTTAAGCGAAAGCTTAGTTCGTTTTAAGTGTCTATTAGATCAAAATGCGATTTCTGGAAATGAGCAAAATGTTATACGAGAACTTCGTAAGTGCCGTAGAGAGTTAGCTATATCTAAAAAATCTGGAGGACAGAAATGACATCTATTCCGCATCTTAAGCAAGGAATTATTGATTCTATTAATGAATCTCAAAAATCTGCTTTTGTTGAAATTAAGGGTATGGTTAAACATCCTTTGTATCACAAAAGAATAAAACGCTCTCAATATTTACGCGTGCATACACACGATTTTAAATTGCATATCGGACAAAAAGTAGATATAAAGCAGTGTCGTAAGTATTCCAAGACAAAATCTTGGGAAATCATTTTTAAGGATAAAGTGTCGTGATTCAACAAGAAACCATACTTTCTGTTGCAGATAACAGCGGTGCAAAGTTGTTGAATGTAATTCGTATTATAGGTGGCTCGTACAAAAGGTACGGTCGTATCGGAGATACTGTTATTGTATCTGTTCGTAAAGCTGTTCCTGGTGGAAAAGTCAAAAAAGGAGAAGTTCATAAGGCAGTGATTGTTCGTTGCACTAAAGAATACTCCCGAGTAGATGGTTCTCGAATTAGATTTCAAGAAAATGCTGCAGTGCTTGTAAAAATCGTTAAAACAGATAGAGAGCCTATAGGTACTCGAATCTTTGGACCGATTGCACGAGAATTAAGATTCAAAAATTGTTCAAAAATTATGAGCTTAGCTCCTGAGGTTGTTTAATTATGGCAAAGCCTCCTAAAACTACAAAAAAAGGCTCTTCTGACTATGGTGTTGAAGTCAAAAGAGGTAACCATACAAACACTGAAGCTAATAGACTCAAGCAAAAGTATGAAGACGTTATTCTTCCGGAGCTTAAGAAAATGTATCCGGACAGAAATGTCTCTGAATTACCTAGATTGATCAAGGTTGTTGTCAATACTTGTCAAGGTGAGGCTACTCAGAACATTAAGTTTATAGAAACTGCTGCTACTGAGTTGGAAATTATAACAGGCCAAAAAGCTGTGTTATCTAGAGCTAAAAAATCTATAGCTACATTTAAGCTTCGAGAAGGAATGCCTATTGGAGCTTTTGTGACATTGAGAAGAGAACGCATGTATGAGTTCTTTGATCGACTTGTTTCAGTAGCTTTACCTCGTATTAGAGATTTTCGAGGACTATCTAATAATAGTTTTGATGGTAAGGGTAACTACTCAATGGGTGTCCGTGAGCAGTTAATTTTTCCAGAAATAGAAGCAGATAAAGTAGACAAAACTCGCGGTTTAAGTATATCTATTGTGACCTCATCAAATAATAATGAAGATGCACATAGTTTATTAAAACTTATGGGTTTACCCTTCAGAAAATAAAAAAGGAATGAGATAAAATATGGCTAGACTTGCTTTAATAAATAAAGCTCTAAAAGAACCCAAGTTTTCTACACGTAAAAAAAATCGTTGTAGTGTTTGTGGTAGAGCTAGAGCTTACTATAGAGATTTTGGTGTTTGTCGATGTTGTCTTCGACTTTACGCATCCCGTGGTCAAATTCCAGGTATGATTAAGGCAAGTTGGTAATATGAATTGTACAGACCCCATAGCAGATCTTCTCACAAGAATTCGTAATGCAAATATTGCAAAACTTAGATACGCTCAAGTTCCAGCAAGCCGTCTTAAAATTGAAGTTGTTTCATTATTAGAAGAAAAAGGTTTTATTCAAGGCTTTCGTCTGATAAGAGACAACGGTCAAGGTAAAATAAAAATTGCTTTAAAATACCGGGCACAAGGACAATCAGTGATTCATGGACTCAAAAGAGTTTCTAAGCCTGGATGTCGTGTTTACGCAGGAGTTAAAGATCTTAAACCTGTGTTTGGCGGTTTAGGAGTTGCTATATTGTCTACTCCTAAGGGTGTCATGACCGATGATAAAGCTCGTAATCTTAAGGCGGGAGGAGAAATCCTCGCCCATATTTGGTAAAAAATTATGTCACGAATTGGTAAAAAACCTATTAATCTTCCTTCAGGAGTTACTATAGACAAGCAGCAATCTGTTGTGAGTGTAAAGGGACCCAAAGGAAATCTTCAGCTCGATACTTTCAATAGAATTGAGTTGGAATCAACAGGTTCTGTTGTAAGTGTTAAACTATCACAGGATTCTCAACCAGCTTATTGGGGGCTCTACAGAACCCTTATAGATAATATGGTTATAGGTGTTTCCGAAGGTTTTAAAAAACAATTAGAATTACACGGTACTGGTTACAGAGCTTCTGTTTCTGGTAAAAATCTAGCTCTTGTTGTTGGCTTTTCTCATCCAGTTACCGTAGAACCTTTGCCTGGAATTCAATTTGAAGTTGATAAGACAGGTAAAATTCATATTTCAGGTTCAGATAAGGCTACAGTCGGTCAGATGGCTGCATCTATACGTTCTATCAGACCTCCAGAACCATATCATGGTAAGGGAATTCGGTATGCTCAAGAAGTTATTGTTACAAAACAAGGAAAGTCGTCAGGTAAAAAATAATGTATAAAGCACCTCTTCGACATCTAGGTCGAAAACAAAGAAAAATGAGATTTTGGAAAAATAGAAGAACGAGAATGGAAAATCCTCGTTTGTGTATATTCAGAAGTTCACGACATCTACAAGCTCAGATTATTGATGATAATGCTCAGAAAGTGCTTGTTTGTGCGAGCACAATGGAAAAAGATATGAGAACTTTATCTTTGAATGGAAAAGATATGGCTCATAAATTAGGTCAGATTATTGCAGAAAGAGCACAGAGTAAGGATATCCAGAAGGTTGTTTTTGACCGCAATGGATTTACGTATCATGGTCGAGTACTCGCATTTGCTGAGTCTGCTCGAGAACAAGGATTAATTTTTTAACTTATAAAGTTGAGCGGTGAATATGGAACAAAAAAAAGAACACACAGAAAATAGAAGAGACCGAGGCGAAACTAAAAAAGATAGGTTCGAAGAGAGAGTTATTAAATTATCCAGAGTATCTAAAACAGTTAAGGGAGGAAGAAGAATGAGTTTTTCTGCTCTCGTAGTTGTTGGTGATAAAAATGGTTTTGTTGGCTATGGTTTAGGTAAAGCTAATGAGGTTGCAGAAGCTGTGCGTAAAGCGGCTTTTCAAGCTCGTAAGACACTTGTGCATGTCCCTATGGAAAAAAATACAATTCCTTACAGAGTTGAAACTAAGTTTGGAGCAAGTAAAATTTTTCTAAGTCCTGCACCTGAAGGACGAGGGGTTGTTGCTGGAAGTGCTGTCCGTACTGTGGCGGAACTTGCTGGAATATCAAATTTAACTTCAAAAATTAGAGGTAGTCGCAATCCACACACAGTTGTAAGAGCTACATTTTTGGCATTTAAAAATATGTTATTAAGATCTGATTATATGGCTCTTAGAGGCTCTTTAGATAAATCTGTAGGGAGTGAATCATGACAGCATTTCTTTTAAATCAAGAATTACAAGTTGTTTTAAAGCGAAGTTTAATCGGACAAAATCCGTCTATCAGAAAAACTTTAATGTCATTAGGCTTAAAAAAAATTGGTCAAATAAAGATTATTTCGGCTAACGCTTGTTCGATAGGTCAAATGAATAAAGTTTTAAACTGTCTTGAAGTTACCCCTTTAGATAATAACGCAAAGAAGTGAGAAAGAATTATGTTTTTAAATGAACTCAAACCCAATCCTGGAGCTACTTCTTCTAAAAAAAGAAAGGGTCGAGGACCTGGATCAGGATTAGGAAAAACATCTGGCCGTGGGGGCAAAGGACAAACCGCTCGATCTGGTAGCTCTATAAGACCAGGTTTTGAAGGTGGACAAACTCCTTTATACCGTCGTATGCCTAAAAGGGGTTTTACTCCTATTAGAAGACAAGAGGTTAAATCTTTAAATCTTAAAGATTTGTCTATGCATGTAGAAAAAGGTATACTTGATGGAAACAAGTTTATGCCATCTCATCTTAAAATACTTTCTTTAGGCGACGTTCCAGCAGATTTAAAAACCATTAAAAATGCTAAAATTTCAGCCAATGCACGTGAAAAATTATTAGCGGCTTCCGTTGATATTGTTGCTTCAGCTCACCACACATGAAAAGCGAAGTTGGGGAAAGTGACCTTTTAAAACGTTTTGCTTTTACCATAGCTGTACTTGCAGTATTCAGACTTGGAGTTCATATCCCAACTCCTGGAGTTAACGTAAGAGCTTTAATCTCAATAGTTGATCAAAATAATACTGGCCTACTCAGACTTCTTAACCTCTTTTCTGGTGGGGCACTGGCCAATTTCTCTATTTTTGCCTTAGGTATAATGCCTTATATTTCTTCCAGTATTATCATGCAACTCATGACTGTAGTTCTACCAACATTAGAACAGCTTCAGAAAGAAGGTGGTGTAGGTAGACAAAAAATAAATCGCATAACACGCGGAATTACTGTTATACTTGCACTAGTACAGGGTTATTTATTATCAACTTTATTAGAAGGGGCAGGAGATACCCCCGCAGGCCCCCCCGTGCTTGATCCAGGACTCAGTTTTCGTTTATTATCTATGATGGTTTTAGCTACAGGCACATGTTTTGTGATGTGGCTTGGTGAACAAATTACTGAGAAAGGTCTTGGTAATGGAACAAGTCTTTTAATATTTGCAGGTATAGTGGCTAATTTGCCTGCAACATTAGGAAATATGATATCTGCATATAGGGATAATCAATTGTCTTTATTAGGTATCATGGGAATTTTGATTTTCTGTATCATTATCGTCTTTTTAGTAACTTTAATAGAACAAAGTTATCGTAAAATTCCCATACATTATGCGCGGAAAGTTTCTTCTAATTCTTCTGCAGGTGTGCATGTGAGTCACTTGCCACTGAAGTTAAATATGGCTGGAGTGATTCCATCCATTTTTGCAAGTACATTGTTAGCCATACCTGTATCATTAGCTGGGTTCACATCTTTTAAAGGTCATCCATTATTATCTGATCTAAACCAGGGTCGATGGCTATACCATACACTCTTTGCAATTTGTGTTTTGTTTTTTTGTTATGTGTATATTTCCATTACATTTAGACCGGAAGATATTGCGGAGAATTTGAAAAGACAGAACGCGTATATTCCAGGAATTAGACCTGGATCTGAAACTTTAGATGCACTTAAGCAAGTGGTGTCAAGACTGACGTTAGCAGGGGCTTTTTATATGAATATTATTATATTTTTGCCCATGATTTTAACGTCATCTTTTGGTCAACAGTTTAATTTTAGTGGGACCTCGTTGCTCATTGTTGTAGGTGTTGCTTTGGAAACGATACGACAAGTTTCAGCACATTTAACAACTCAAAAATATGATTATCGAATACTTACTTCTACGCCACCTAATTCGTAGTTTCTGTTTTTATAAAAGTATGTAAAGAAATTAGCCATGTCACTAAAAATACATATATTTCTAGGACCTCCGGGTTCTGGTAAAGGCACGCAGGCCTCCTTAATAGCTAAAAAACACCCAGGTTTTGTACATGTGTCATCTGGCAATATTTTAAGAGCTCAAATTCTCAAAAAAACTCCCGTAGGGATTGCCATTGAATCTAGAATGAATAGCGGTGAACTGGTAGATGATGAAACAATATTAAACTGTGCTTTTGATTCTTTTAGGACTTTAAGACAGCAAGAGTCTCCTCCATCAGATATTTTATTAGATGGTATACCAAGAAATATTTTTCAAGGTGAATCTTTACAAAAATGGGTGTCTTCACAACCAGGCATAAGTCTTGGAAAAATTATTTATTTCCAAGCAGGTCGCAACGAAATTATTCATAGATTCTCTGATAGAAGAATCTGCCAAACATGCCAAAAATCATTTGATTTAAAGTCACTTAATAAACAAAAAGACGACTGTAATACCTGTCATGGAGAAGGACCATATTATCAAAGAGAAGATGATAAACCTGATATTGTAGGCCACAGGTTTGATATTTTTCAAGAGCTTACATACCCACTGGTGGAATTTTATAAAAAGGAAAATCAGGTACATATTTTAAGTGCGTTGTTGCCAATAGAAGAGATCTATGACAAAGTGTCAAACTTGCTGCAGGACAATCAAAGTGACCCTTCGGCACTAGTAGGTGACGTGTGAGTAAGCAAGATTGTATTGAGATGGAAGGCGTAGTCGCAGAAAAACTTCCTAATAATATGTTTAGAGTAGATTTGGACAACGGCCATCGCATACTCGGGCATGTTTCAGGAAAAATGCGTATGAACTACATTAATATACTCCCAGGGGATAGAGTTAAGGTTGAAATGACACCTTATGATCTCCATAGGGGTCGTATTATCTTCCGGTCTAAATAAACATGAAGGTATGTAAATAAAATTTGATTTTTCTTCTTGAAAAATATAAAGAATGTTCCAAAGGATAAATAAATGAAAGTTAGAGCAAGTGTTAAACCTATGTGTGAAAAATGCAAGGTCATTAGAAGACACGGTATTGTCAGAGTGACTTGTCCCGTAAAAAAACATAAACAACGTCAAGGATAGGAAGTATAATCAGTGGCTCGAATTGCAGGGATAGATATTCCAAAAAATAAAAACATAGCGACATCATTGACTTATATCTACGGTATAGGTCATAAAACGGCTGAGAAATTGCTCAACACTACAGGTATTTCTGGAAATACTCGTACTTTTGAGTTAACTGATCAGCAAGTTAATGTTCTTAGGAAGGCCATAGAAGGCTCTTGTACTGTCGAAGGAGACCTCCGTCGTCAGTCTATGTCACATATCAAGAGGCTTATGGATCTTGGATGTCATAGAGGTCTAAGACACCGTAAAGGTCTACCAGTGAGAGGCCAAAGAACGAAGACTAATGCAAGAACCCGCAAAGGTCCTAAAAAAACAGTAGCTAATAAAAAGAAATAGTAGGTAAGAATGTCAAAAGTTGTTTCTAAAAAAAAGAAAGTAAAAAAAAATGTCCCCGTGGGTGTAGCTCATATTAAGGCGACATTTAATAACACCATGATCACTTTTGCAGATGCTGCAGGCGGTGTCTTAGCATGGTCTAGTTCTGGTGCTAAAGGATTCAAAGGATCTCGTAGAGGCACACCATTTGCTGCCCAAATAGCTAGTGAAGAAGCTGCCAAAAAAGCAATGGAAGCAGGAATGAAAACCTGTTCTGTTCTTGTTTCTGGTCCAGGCTCAGGTCGTGAATCAGCTATAAGAGCCATTACTCATGCAGGGTTAAAGATAACTCTCATTAAAGATGTCACACCTATTCCGCATAATGGATGTAGGCCACCTAAAAGAAGGAGAGTATAATGTCACGTTATATAGGGCCAAGTTGCCGTCTATGTAGAAGAGAAGGTACTAAACTATATCTTAAGGGAGATCGTTGCTTTACAGACAAATGTCCCGTAGAGAAGAAAAAAACTCCTCCAGGACAGCATGGAACCAAAAGAACTAAATTGTCCGATTATGGAGTTCAGCTCAGAGAAAAACAAAAACTTAAGCGTTATTATGCAATGCAGGAAAAGCAATTTCGTTCTACCTTCAATAAAGTTGCATCTCGTAAAGGCAAAACCGGAGATCTTCTCCTACAGTCATTAGAACTTAGGTTGGACTCTGTATTGAGAAAAATGGGAGTAGGCGTCAGCCAAAACTCAGCTCGTCAAATAGCGACACACAACCATGTGCTTATCAATGGGAAGAGATGTAATATCCCCTCTAGATTACTTAAGGTAGGCGATAAAATTACTTTTAAAAATAGTATTTTATCCATTCCAAGTGTCGTAGGGGCTTTAGAAACAGCGAAGAAAGAGAATCACAGTGTTCCAGCATGGCTTAACTGGGATATTCACAATCTTTCAGCTGAAGTTGTAGCTATTCCTCAAAGGGATGAAATACATATACCAGTCAGAGAACAACTTGTTGTTGAACTATATTCAAAATAACGGAGAGATATTATGAGAACCAATTGGAAATCAATGATAAAACCTGCCCAGTTGGAAAGAGAGGAAGTCACATCTTCTTATGGAAGATTTGTGGCAAAACCTTTAGAAAGAGGTTTTGGTATGACTTTGGGTAATTCACTCAGAAGAATACTTCTTTCTTCACTCCAAGGAGCGGCAGTCGTTGGTATTAAAATTGATAATGTTGAACATGAGTTTTCGACATTACCTGAAGTATCTGAAGATGTAACAGAAATCATTCTTAACCTTAAAAACTTAAATGTTTGGCTTGAAGGAGATGCAGTTACTGTAGCTCACATAGATGTTGTAGGACCAAAGACTGTTTTAGCTTCTGATATTATTACTAATGGTGGCGTTAGGATGCTAAATCCTAATGAAGTCATCTGTACCGTCGGAGCGGGAGGTCATTTTAAATGTGATCTCTATATTCGATCCGGCAAAGGCTACATGACAAGTGATGAAATTAAAGAAATGGATCTTCCCGTTGGAGTTATTCCTATGGATGCTGTTTTTTCACCTGTGAAAAGAGCAACATTCTCAGTCACTGAAACTCGCGTTGATAAAAAATCAAACTTTAATAAACTTGTTTTAGAGATAGTCACTAATGGGGGAATTAACCCTGAAGATGCTATCGCATATGCAGCTAAGATATTAAAAGATCAGCTTTCTGTTTTCATTAATTTCCATGAAATTGATGAAGATGTTCCATCTACAGAAGCAACTCCAGTAGATGCACGAGTTAACGAAAATTTAAATCGTACCGTAGATGAATTAGAACTATCTGTTCGTGCTGCTAATTGCCTAGAAATTGCAGGTATTCGTTTCTTAGGTGAACTTGTCACCAAAACAGAATCTGAACTTTTACGTACTAAAAATTTCGGACGTAAAACACTTAATGAAATTAAAGATATTTTAACAGAAATGGGTCTTCATCTTGGTATGAAGACTGAAGGTTTTGATATCAATAAAGCTCGGGAAAATAATCCATGAAACATCGTATAGGAAAGCGAAAACTTAATCGTAATTCATCACACAGAAAAGCACTTCTTAGAAATATGGCCACAAATCTTATTGAAAAAGGATTTATGGTAACCACTTTAGAAAAAGCAAAGGAACTCAGAGGTTTTGTTGAACCTTTAGTGACTCTAGCTAAAGAAGATGATTTTAATCGTAGAAGAAAAGCAAGCTCAATATTATTTACTTCTATTGCTACACAAAGACTTTTTAAAGACATTGGACCAGCACATAAAAACAGAGCTGGTGGTTATTTAAGACTTCTTAAATTAGGGTTTAGACCTGGGGATAATGCTCGTCGAGCATTTTTGGAATTTGTGGATATGCCTGTAAGTCACCAAAAAGAAAATACATCCACAAATAGTTAGGAATATTGTAGTTTTCTGACTTTACCCACAATCTCATCTTATTTTCCATGAGTTTGATTTTATTCCAAATCGATTCATTATCGTTATGAGCTAAGCTCAATTCATACATGTAATTTAAGATATGATTTATTAAAACCTTAGATTCTTGACCTGAACAGAACTTATAAATTTTTCCATAAAAATCTACTTTATCTTCATATAAGTAGATTTTAATCCACTCTTTAAGTATTAAAGTATCATTGATCTGTTCTTTCGCATCACTGATTAAGCTAAGTGCAAAGGAAGTGCATCGACTGATGATTGTGGGAAGAATTAATTTTTTATTGAGAGTGGTGAGAATAAACTGAATTTTATGAGAATTAGGCTCTTCTAAAAGTTTTAAAAGAAAATGCATAGATTGCGGAGGTGCACTTTCTAAAATAGGAAGATAAACACATCTTTTCAAAGAGCTAGGTAATGGTTCAAAAAGACAAAACCGATGAATAGGATAAAGATCTTCTTTCTTAAACGAAGACGGATAAAAAACATCAGGGTGATTTTGAGTGTAATGGAATCCACACAGCTGTTTTACAATGAGTGCAACTTCTTCTTCATAAAGAGATCTTCCTAATTCTAGAAGAATAACCGGATGAGTGATGGAAAGATCTTTAAAATGTTCAAGAGTAAGCGTCATAAGGATGAATTCTGAATAATACATCCCATGTATAAACTATAATTTCCTATCTGAATAGAATTTAAAGCTCTGCAGAATCTTCCTCATTCAAAAAAGCCACTATATAGTCCATATGTCTTAATACAGATGGACTTTCAAATAATTCTTTAGCATTGATCATATCAAAATTTTTGATGGATATTATTAGGAGCATAAAGTCTTTAATCGTTTTAGGTTGTCGATTATTAATGGTTCGGTGTATTAACGCAAATCGCGAAATAAATTCATAAGAAATAGGGTATTGAAGCTGTATCAAAGCAGAGCAAAGATTTTGAATATAATTTGAATTAGGATGTAAGATAGCCTGTAATATTGGATCTTCTCCTAAAAAAGCATCTCGGGTAAGAATAAATTTTAACTCTGTTAAGGGATCTACTTCAACTTCTAATAATAAACTGAAAGAAAATGCTGAAGAGCAAAAGAAACAATTTAAAATAGATATATAAAACCAAATAAAACGTTGAGAGTTCATTATGGTATACATATCGGAAAATATCCTTACAAGATAAAGGCAAAAAGCAAAGCTCAATATTTTACTATATTTTTAATATTATAGCGAATATTAAATTCAAAAAACAAGTGATTGTAAAAATTTGTTTTTGAAGATTTTTGAAGGTATGCATAGTCGATGCGCATCCTAAAAAATCAAAAATATCTTTATTATTTATTTATTATGATGACTTTTCAGACTTTAGTTGCGCATTCTACTAAGAGAACAATTCAGCTAGAAGCACCTCTCACCATATCTGATGAAATAGCATTAAACTTAGAACAAGATATTGCTTTGATGAGTGAAAAAATAGCTCTTCTAAACACACGGAAAAGCTCATACTCAGAAAAAATAGGAAATCAAACGATAAAACTCTTTGATATTATGTCTGTAATACTCATAATACAAGAATCTATACAAGAGGGTTCACCTCCTTTAGCAGGCTTAGCCCATGAATTCTTACACTCACTTCCTCATGGAGTGAGTGAGCAGCTTAATGAAATATTTGAAGAAAGCGAAAATCTGTATTCTGAAATTTTTGATACTGGAACTAATGCATATGAAACGGGGTTAAAAGTCACTTCGCAAGATAAGAATAGCTATATTCAAAAAGCAAACTTGATTATGGAAAAATATGAAAAATGGCTTATGGAGACAAAGGCTTCTTATGAACTGAAACTTCAAGAAATCAGCTCTTTATAGCGAATATTGAATTCAAAAAACAAGTGATTATAAAAATTTGTTTTTGATAAATTTTGAAGGTATGCATAGTCGATGAGTACCTTCAAAATTTATCAAAAATATTTCTATTATTTCTTTATTATTTTAAGTTTTCAAACTTTAACTGCACAAAAATTTTATAATGAGCTGAGTTCAACAGCGATAGCTCGAAACATAACGAGCAAAAGAGCATTGGAACAAGATATTGCCATGGTCACTCAAAAAATAGAATTTCTGATCTGTCATGAATCCGGATTTTTACAGGATATCGTTCATCAAAGAGAGAACAATCTC
The DNA here is from genome assembly GCA_947457515.1 of Silvanigrellaceae bacterium. Classification (GTDB taxonomy): domain Bacteria; phylum Bdellovibrionota_B; class Oligoflexia; order Silvanigrellales; family CANGWC01; genus CANGWC01. The sequence goes on along the minus strand of CANGWC010000002.1, from coordinate 151 downwards.
AGTATTAACGTCAGTTCGGGATAAGAGTTTTTTAGCGAGTTTCTTTTAAGACATTGATATATATGATAAAAGTAGTGGCACAAAGGAACTACTCAATATGCCACATAAAGAATTATTACCTCTTATTTTCTGTATAGTCGATGACTTTTGT
>CANGWC010000001.1 GCA_947457515.1 Silvanigrellaceae bacterium | reverse complement strand
GCAGAGGCTATGATGCTTACAATGCTATTTCTAAAGCTTTAGATTCTCCGGATGCCTTCTTTCCATCCACTGCCTAAAAAATTTATCTTTGATTTCTTCATTTATGAAATAATTCCGACCCTCTTAAAATAGGGGGGTCGAGCAGTTACGATATATTAAAGTTACTCCCAAAAAGAATAAATCACCTAAAGAACTCTAAAGCCCATTTCTGAGCTTCCATAAGTTCTTCGGGAGTATTGATTTCCAATGTTTTATGTTTCACTGGACAGACTCTAATATCATATCCATTTTCTAAAGCTCTGAGTTGTTCTAAAGACTCTGCTAGTTCTAAAGGTGTTTGCTTAAGCTGTGTATAGATCTTTAAGAAATCACGTTTATAAGCATAGACACCCATATGATGTAATACAGGGAGTTCTTTCATTTCGAGATCGGAGAGTTTCTTTTGGAAGAAAGGGAGGGGAGATCTTGAAAAGTACAGTGACTTAAAGTTTTTATCAAAAACAACTTTAACCACACTAGAAGTTGAGTGATCTTTTTCAAAGTCTAAAGGATAAGCTAGGGTTGTCATTGGAAATGATTCACCCTGAATCAAAGGCTTCACAAGAGTAGATAACATTTCTGGACGTATAAAAGGTTCATCTCCTTGGAGATTCACGATAATATCCATTTCTGGGTACCTAGAAGCCACTTCTGCCACTCGATCAGACCCAGTGAGATGATGAGCCTCCGTTTGTTCTACATTCCCTTGAATCCCTTTAATAACAGACTCTATTTCTAAACTGTCTGTCGCAACAATGACTTTAGAGAATTCAGGACATTGAATGGCAGCTTCGTAGACTCTTTGAATCATGGGCTTACCAGCCAGATCAACAAGAGCTTTACGAGGGAGACGAAAAGAATTAATTCGTGAAGGGATAACGCAAAGTATTTTCATAAAGTCCTTAGGCAAGAAGCATAAAGACTTAAAATATAATCAGCAATATCATTCCAATCAAAAACTTTAATGCGATGATAACCTTTGGATATCAGATCCTCCGCAAGAGATTGATCTGTCCATAAAAGATTGAGTTTATTTAAGATGGAAGAAGAATCTTTAGGATCAACATACAGAGCAGCATGATCAAGTATCTCAGGTAAAGATGAAGCATGACTGCTGATAACAGGAGTTCCTACAGCCATAGCTTCTAAAGGAGGAAGTCCAAATCCTTCATAGAAACTAGGATAGATAAGGACTTTTGAGCGGGAATAAAGATCTGCAAGAGTGCTATCAGGAATGTAACCTAAAAACTCAATATCATCTTTATATTGACCTAAAGAATAAGAATGATCTGCGAAAACAGGATTATGACAACCTACAATGGTGAGTTTAGCAAAATGCTTCTCTCTAAATTTATTATAAGCAAGAAGAAGATTAGGAAGGTTTTTTCTGGGTTCTAAAGAGCCAACAAATAAAATACGATCTTCTTTTTGAGACCAGGGCCTTTTAAAAACATCTTCATGAAAAATAGGTTCTACCCCCCAATAGAAGTGACGTATTTTTTCAATATTTACAGGGAGTAATTCTAAAATATCATTTTTAGAATGATTAGAATTTGTCAGAACTAATAATGCTTTTTGACTAATCTTGGGGACAAGAAATTTATAAAGCCAACGAAAGTGAAAAGAGAACCATTGAGGTTCGATAAGGAAACAAAGATCGTGGATATGAACAATGTTTTTTTTGCCACAAAGAAGAGGAGCTAAATTTGCAGGATTATGAAGGAGACTGCAATTATACTTTTTCATTAATCTTGGTAACGTCCATTGTTCCCAAAAATAGTTTTGAAAACTTCTTTGAAGCTTTAAAGGAGAAGTGATCACTTGAACATTATCTTTTTTCCATTCAGAGGCATTTTTTTCTTGTGCTGAAGTGAAAAGAATAAAATTAAAATGAGTGCCTTTTTCAATAATAGTATGGAAAAGTCTGTACGATGCTCTTTGGACACCTGTTCTATTAGCAGAGAGGAAACGTCCATTTAATCCTATCCTAGGGAGATTAGGATTTTTAAATTGTAATTTTTCACTCATAAAATAGGTTGCTTGGGTGAATAAAGTTGTATGGATTTTTCATAAATATCTAAAGTTTTTTTGATAGTAATATCCCAAGAATAATCCATATTACATTCTTTTGTCATTGAATCAGAGCTGTTATGATTTTCAAAAAAATGGATTCCTGAAATCATTCCTGCGGAAATACTTTGAATATCTTTGGGATCAATCATGAAAAGACCTGTTTTTGAAAGGGTAGGATCTAGGAATTCAGTTAAAGAGGGTACTGGTGATGAGACAACAGGTGTATGGGATATTAAAGCTTCCAATGGAGGTAACCCAAATCCTTCATATAATGAAGGATATATAAAAACTGATGCTGATTGATAAAGTAACGGAAGACAGCTATGAGGAATGGGTCTTAAAAAATAAAGTTTATGTTTTTTGCCATATTTTTTAGCGATATGAGTGTACTCTTCATCAAATTCAGAAAGAAGTACTAAAGGTAACGAAAAATCTCCCTGACAATAAGCATGGATAAGATTTTTGATATTCTTATAAGGTTTCTTATTTCCAATAGTGAGTAAAAATTTAGAAGGTAACTCATACTCTTTTTTAAACTTATTAATTTCATTTGTAGAGAAACATTGAGAAAACTCTACTCCAATACCATTAGGTGTGACATAAATTTCTTGTTTGGGAAAATAGGTTTTAAGTTGTGTTTTAGAAAATTCTGAAACGGTCAAAATCATAGAGCGTTTACGTAACCGATAAAAAAGAAGAGAGTAATAAATTCTATGAAATAAAGAGTAGTATTCTCCCAAAACGATATGATTAAGATCATGAAGAGTACAGATAATCGGGCAAGGACAGAGAAAAGGAATCATAAAGCTAGGCGCATGAAAAATATCTGGTTTAATGCGATGGATGATTTTGAGAAGGCTCCATTGACTCCAAAGACTCATCCAAGGCGTATCACAATAAATATAATGAATATGAGAAGGAACAGGACTTTGGATTAAAGGAGATTTTGAGTGAACAATGAAATAAAATTCAATATCCTGAGGGTTCTCAGTAAAGTGACAGACGAGTTCTTGGACATAGCGAGCAATCCCATGGAAAGCTGTTTGTGTGACAACTCTTGCGTCTAACATAACTTTCATAGGAGTTCTTATTTCTATTTAGAAGCTAAACTTTCAATAGCTTCTTTCCAGCCTTTGTACAAAATACCTAAGATTTTTTCCACTGCTTCTAAAGCTTCCATAGAGTTATTAAGATTTGCTTCAATCAATTTATCTTGAGTAAAGACATAAAGAGACTCTATATCTTTACTGATAGGGGAACCTACGGAGTGATCTAAAGTATTCATAAGTTCATTAACAATAGCGAGAGCTTTTGTAATATTTCTACCTTTCCCAGCAATATCTTTTGATTTTAATGCTTTTTGAGCTCTTTGAGTAAAAGAGATAGCCCCTTCATAAAGCATAAGAAGAATTTGTTCTTTAGAAGCTGAATTGATTTGAGTTGATTGATACGATTTGAGTGACATTTGATTTCCTAGTTAACTTCCAGATGGATCCTGAGGTGCTCCTCCACCAAGTTTTGCTTGCATCACCTGGCTTTGATTATTCATTTGTCCTAGGAATTGTTCTAATTGTGTAAATCTTCTTTTGATAGAAGCTGATTTTTGATCAAAGAACCTTTGTTGTTGATCGTAAGATTTATCCACTTCTGTAATCTGTCTTTTGAATTGACGGTCTCTGGAAGCAATAGGCCCGGAAGAAAGATCTGTAATGCTTTTTAAGGTTTTCTGAAGTTCGTTACCTAATCCAGAATGTTCACGGGTTTCGATAAAGAAACGAGCTACTCCCACATAATCATCGGAAAGTGCTTTTTTAATTTTTGCTTCATCTAACTTTAGGTTTCCATTTTTAGGATCAGTGGTGACTCCAAAATCACCTAAAATTTTATGATAATGCTGACCTTGCAAAGGTCCTCGTAGACTATTTTTAAGAGTTCTTAAAGTATTATCATAAGCAAGAGGCCCAGCTCGTTGAGTTTCTGGATCAACTTGGAATTGTTTTTCTATAAAATCATTGAATTTATTATAATTTTCTACAAAAGTTTTAATAGACTCAAAAGTTTTATCAACATCGTAATCAACTTTTATCTCAACTTTTAATCCGGGTTCAGAACGTTTAGCCGTTAAACTCATTCCCGGAAGAATGTCTTTAACAGAGTTCGTTTCATCATAAATAGGGACATCTTCAAAAAGTATTTTTAAATTCTTTGCCGTTACTTTTTCATGGAAATCACTATATAACATATCATTATCTATAAATATCTTAGCTTGTTTCCCTGTTTTCTCAGAAAACACAAGTAATCGATACCCATCTTCACCATCTAATTCAATATTCTCTTTTGTTTTCAATACATAAGCTTTAATATCTTTAGAAGCATCATTAATCTGTTGAGAGACTTCTTGTAGAGTTGATTTAGAAGGATCAATATCAATGTCTACGGAAGAGCCATCATCTAACTCCAAACGAAGATATCCAAATCCTAAAGAAGTTTTATCTTTATCTGGGAAACTTTTAGTTAAAAGTTTATGTGATTTTGCAAGTTGTTGAACTTCTACCTCATATGAACCTACGGGAGCATCAATGGTTACAGATCCATCAATGATATCCGGGGAAGAGCTTTCTAATTTTAACTTATAGAAATCTTTTTTTGATTTGAGCTGTCCAATAGAACTATTTAGACCATTCACTAAAGTGGAAAGTTCCTTAAAGACTTTCTGTTCATCTTGTATTTTCTTTTTACGTACTTCTAACTGCTTAAGAGGGAGCTTCTCCATCTCAATAACTTTCTCAGCAATTTGTGATGGTGATGATGAACCAGCAGCGCGAATACCCATAATTTAAAATAAAGGTTTCTTACGACTTTAGGTCGGAGTGTTTTTGACATTCAGGGACATTTGTAACCCGTAACTGACTTCTAATTGAGGTAAAACAGAAAAATCTATCCAAGGACCACATTGAAAATCTAATGAGGATAGAGAGTCAAGATTTTGTTTATCCTCAGATAAATTCAGTTTTTTAGGATGAAAAGGAAAATATTGAGTGAAACCTAAAGTAGGTTCTAATAAATCAATTTTATATTCCCCCACCTGATCCATACTACGAGAATTGACTTTGATTGAAGTGGAGTGAACTCCAAACTTTACGGAAGTATAGAAAAAAGGATAAAGGACTTTACCCACTTCTATACTAGGAAAAAAATGCCATTCTCTCCAAGAGATATTATGACTCGGAATAGGAGTTTCTTGTTTGATTCCTAAATTTAATCCATAAAATAAAAAAGAGTTATCTGTATTTTTGATATCTATAAAAACCTGATCTTGGTTATTAAATCCAATCCCCCATTCATTGGCATGGCAAAGAGACGTTAAAGTCATCTGCCAAATAAGGGCACAGATCATGGGAGAAATCTGCTGGGAGAGTTGGCATAAGAAGGGACCAAATTTTTTGAAACTGACCTTGGAGATCTCCCACCAAAAAATCCTTAAACTGATCTTTAATGCTAAATAATTTAGAGAAAAAAATTGTAAATTTATTCGCTTTTGTTTCCAAGGAAGAGTTTTTAAGACTAGCCCATAAAGAGTGAGCCAAAAGTGTTCCATAACAATAAAATCCTGTAGGGCATACTGATGATGCTATATCCGCAAACTTAAAAGCAAGAGAACTAAAATTTCTCCACTTTTGATAGTAATTCAGAGAAAAGCTTTTTCCTAAAATATTGGGTTCTCCAGTGATAAGATAACTGAAAAAATCTGCAAGACCTTCATTAATTCCATGAATAGCATCACTATTTTCTAGGAGACCATTTTCATCAAATTTTTGATCAAAAAATGAATATTCAAAAATTCCATGAAAAAATTCATGAGCTAAAACCTGAGCATTAGCACTTAATGGTACAGACTCATTTGCTGTTGGTTTATACAAAAGCATGGACTTTTGACCACCTAAGTAAGCAGCATTAGATTGTATATAAGTTTCAGATACAAAATGAGGATCTCTAAATTCAATTCTCGAGTCATAAATCACTTTTAAAGGCCGTATCCAATTCAGAAAGTTTTGTGGGTTAAAGTCACTAGAAATGATGATTGTTTGGAATCGAGCAATGATTTTCTCTAATTGATGAGCTGCAGACAATAGCAAAAAAGAAGATGAATCAATGGGGTAATGGATATTATTAATGGTTTTAAATCTTAAAGAGATAGGTTCTAGACTTTCAAATTCATGAGCAATGACAATAGATCCTTGTGTTTTTGTGCCTATCAATTTTCCGCTTTCATAAAGATCAAGATCTTTGTGTTTAAAAGGAACGAGACTGTTGAGATTGGAAAATACTTGAGGACCTAATTTGAACTTAAGATAAGGTTCAACAGTATAGGTTTCTAGGTATATAGGTGTTTCTTTACTGGGGTTAGGATTACTACAAAATATTAACAAAAAGAAAATAAAGAACACTAGAAATATACCTGATAACTCAAAGAAGGATAAACATGTGTGAGTACAAAATTGCCATAAGATGGCATCAAAATAAGACCACCTCTCCAAGATCCAGATGAGAAAAGAATATGGCCTCCGGGAGTGCCTAGATTTCTAGAAGAAACAATCATTCTTTGATTGTAGTCTGTATGATTCATAAAATAGTAAATAGGAAGGAAAGTGAGAAATGAAAAATCTCCGACTTCGGATTTAAAAATTCCATGTAAGGATAAGTGATAAGCATTTCCACTCCACCCAGAAATCAGATCATGGGGATAATCCTGAGCTAAAAAAGCGACCTGAAAAAAAGAAAGGTTAAAATCCCATTTTTCACCTATAAAAGAAAGAGAGGGGTTCCACATTTCTATTCCTCCCCATCGCTCATCTTGGAATAAAATTCCAAAAGTTAAAGGAGATGCTCCTAAAAAAGAACTCTCTACAAGATATTTATAATTTAAGAATCCGGAATAAAGAGGAGTTGTTGTGATCAGAGGAAGTAAAAAGGTTTGAATTGAAGTTTGGGAGACTTCATTAATTTTTGTAGTAAAATCTATGTGACCTAAAACAGAAATTTCAAGAGTGTGGGGATGAACTGAATTGATTGAACTCTCAAAGTTCTTTGGATTTCCTAAAAAAGAAAGTAAAAATAAAGGAAAGTACTGGGCTAATAATGATGTTGGCAAATGATTGTTCACTCATTGTTAATGATAATATAGATATAATATCAGCACTCAACTTTAAAGCCCATCATGCTATGTGGTTGAATGATATAAACATTAATAGGGTTGATTTTATTAAATTTTAGTGTAAAATAGGAAGAAATGAAAAAAAATTATTCAAAAAAAAACAGCTTATCTGAAGAAGATGTCTTTAAATCAGATCTTGAGGAACAGAATAAGTATTTAGAAACACTCGTAAATGCCGAAAAAGATTTGGATTTATGGTCACAAACTCTTCAAAGCAAAGAAGCTTTTCTAAATAAAATAAATCAAGAAAATAAAGTGATTGAGTCTAAAATAGAGCAATTTAAACAAGATGCTCTTGTTTTTAAGACAGAATTTGAAAAAAATTTAGAGAACAAGTCTCAATATTCTAAACAAAGCCTTTATGAAGTCTATAAACAAAAGACTATGGAAGAATGGGAGTTTGATCTCAAACGTTGGAAAAACTCTTACATTGAAAGTAAAACAAGCCAAGCTAAGAAAGAAAGCTTAAGGTTTTTAGAAACAATAGATGCTCGTTATTGTCCTAACTTTTTCTGGCCAAAACCAAATCTTTTAATTTATTTACCTAATCAACAAGTTGTTAAAAAGTATCAAGCTTTAACATGGTTGCCTCGTCTCACAGAAATGACAGGGTGTACGATTGATATTATTGAGGATACAGAAGAATCCTATATTAGAGTAGCTCAGGGTGGAGGGTTAGAGAAAGAAGCTTTACGTCTCGCACTAGAAGATATGATCAAACACAGTGTTCAAACGGAAGAAAAAGCAGTTCAACTTTATGATAAATATACAAAAATTCTTGAAAATTATTGTCTTCAACTTGGGAAAGACGCAGTTAAAGAATTAAGATTAAAAACATTCCCACATCATGAAATTCTAAAACTGATTGGAATGCTGAATTATCGAACAAGTCATAGACAGAATCAGTACTTTCATTCTAAAGAAGTTTCTTTTTTATCCGGGATGATCGCCCATGAAATGGGCATTGATATTGAAATCGCTAAAAGAGCTGGATTACTTCACGATATAGGTAAAGCTTTAGATTATAAGATAGATGGAGGGCATGCAGTGATCAGTGCTGATTATGCTCAACGTTATGGAGAATCAGAGGAGATTATTGATACGATTTTAGCGCATCATGATGACAAAATAGTAGAGACTCCTCATGCATATGTTCTCAAAACAGCTGATGCTATGTCCGGAGGTCGTCCAGGAGCTAGAGTTCATGGAGAAGAAGGATATCAAAAGAAACTTGAAAAAATACAAGAAATTTTAAAAGAATTTTATCATCGTGGAATGATCAGCTACGATCTGATGCATGCAGGTCGAGAAGTGAGAATATTTGTAAATCCTAAGAAAGTTACAGATGAAGGAGCTGTGATGCTTGCTAGAGATATTATCAATGATTTAGAATTAAAAGTTGATTTTCCAGGACAAATAACAGTGACTTTAATCAGAAAACAAGAACGAATTATGGATATATTTTAATGCAGTTTGAAAGTCACTACGTCAGTCATAAAGGAATGGTCAGAGAGTCTAATCAAGATTCATTTTACTGTTCTCCAGAGATGGGACTGTTTATCGTAGCAGATGGTATTGGGGGAAAAGCCGGAGGAGAAATCGCAAGCTCTATGGCCGTTCAGGTGATATCAAAAATATTTGAGGAAAATCTTACCCATATTATGGGGATGAATCGTGCCTACCGCCAGTCTTTTATCAGTGAGGCGATTAATTCTGCAAGTCTCAAAATATACGAGTTTTCTTTGGCACATCCTCAATATAGAGGCATGGGAACTACTTGCACTTTACTCTGGATACCTCCTGAAGGAGAATGGGAAACAAGATATGCGACTACAGCTCTTATAGGTCATGTAGGAGACAGTCGATGTTATCTTTGGCGTTATGGTTATCTGTATCAAATGACAGATGATCATTCTCTCATTAACGAACAACAAAAATCAGGTGTTTTATTAAAATATGCTCCCGCAAAGAACATTATTACTCGATGTGTTGGTTACCAACAGGAGGAAGAAGTGGATACACCTATGCATGAAATAGAGAAAGGAGATATATATCTCCTTTGTTCTGATGGATTATCTAATAAGGTAGAACCTTATGAATTATCCGCTATGCTTTCAAATAAGGATCTCAAAACCTCCATCTCCGATCTTGTTAACCTTGCAAATGAGCGGGGAGGTGAAGACAATATCACCCTTCTAGGAGTTAAAATAAATTTATGAAATATACACTTATTCTTATTCCAGGCCATGAACAACCTCGTTATGTAACTTTATCCGCTTGGATATGGCGTTGGATCCTGATTACAGGTTTTGCTTTTGCAGTTATTTTCTGCTCGACTCTTTATTTTTATAGTTCTTTTTTGAATTCCTTCAGACAAAGAGATGTGCTTTTACTTGAGAATCAAAAATTAAGACAAGATGCACAGAGTCTAGTCGTAAAACTTGCTTCTATTGAAGATGATCTTAAGGCTGTTGAAATGATTTCTCATCGAATCTATGAAGTCACTCAATCAGATTTTTCGTCTCTTCTTAAACCATCGAGACACATTCCACGCAATATTGGTCCGCTGACAGTGGAAGAGTATAAATCTTTTAAAGATGCTGAAAAAGAAGAATCTGAAGCAAATCTTCAACAAGATAAGACATCTGAACTCAATGAGGTTCTCACTTCAGCGGATCATGTCAAAGAAATCTCTAAAGATGAAGCTCATAAATTACAGACATATATTAAAGATATTCAAGAAATGAAGGAAAAGTCTAAAACTATCCCTACTGTATCTCCTGTAAAAGGATGGATTTCATCACTTTTTGGTTTGAGAAATAACCCTGTTACAGGCATGCATCGTATGCATCAAGGTATTGATATTGCAGCAACTAAAGGAACTCCCATTTATGCACCTGCTGACGGAGTTGTGACTTTAGTCGCTAAGGCCGCAGATTACGGTAACTATATAGAAATTAAACATGGATTTCGGATTATCACAAAATTTGCACATGTTGAGACATCTTTTGTTAAAAAAGGTCAAAAAGTTCATCGTGGTGAGATGATAGCTCTTGTGGGTGATACAGGAAGAACCACTGGACCACACCTTCACTATGAAGTCAGAGAAGATACAGGGAAACCTAAGAACCCCTTAAATTATATCAGGTAATGACGAATAGGTTATTATGACAACTGATAATCCTAAACCAACTTCCACATTTGAAAATGATGAAGATCTTGCTCTTCTCAAATCAATTATCGATCAAAACCCTGTTCTCAGAGAAAAAGTTCGTGTTGTTATGAATAAATGGCTACAAAAAGAAGAACCTAAAAAGCAAAAATAGAGAATCACTGTTTGAATCCAGATTTTTGTAAAACCTCACGGTTACAAAGAGCAGATATCGGCATATCATTCTGTTCATCCAACTTGTTATTGATAAACAAGATTCAATTTGATATGTCTAGGCATCAAAGGTTAAAAAACTGATTTTTTTTCAGACTGTATTTAGCCTTTTTTTGTTCTATAACAGTCTTGATATGAGGTGGTAGTTTCCGGGTTGGTGTCTCAGACTGTAAATTCCGCCAGAACCGAAAGGGAGCAACGGTGCAGGCCTGAGATAGGTGATCTGTGTTCCTATCACCCCATATCCAGTCTTTTAAGAATATTATTTTTAGGTTTTTGTGGAATACTACGTCCCTTTAGCTCGATCTCTCAGACCTCAATCTTTCTCAGATATGGTGGGCCAGAAAACCACCATAGAAGCTTTGAGGTTTATGATTCAAACTCAAAGAATTCATCCTGCGCTTATTTTTACAGGGGCAAGAGGCACTGGGAAAACATCCACAGCTCGAATTATTGCAAAATGCCTTTGTTGCACTGAAGGCATTGTTGAAGAACCATGCCAAAAATGTCAGCACTGCGAAAAAATCAAAACATTTAGTCATGAAGATGTTGTTGAGATGGATGGAGCCACAGCCACTGGAGTTGATGCAATCCGTTCTTTAAAGGAACAAATCCAGCTGTATCCTCAATCTGCAAGATACAGAATTTTTATTATAGATGAAGTTCATATGTTGAGTATTTCAGCATTTAATGCACTTCTTAAAACCATAGAAGAGCCTCCTCCTTTTACAGTCTTTATTTTAGCAACAACGGAAGTTCATAAAATACCTGCCACAATCAGATCTCGATGTTTAATGTTTTCATTTGGTTCTTTAGCCCATGAAGATCTGATGGGACTCGTTAAAGATGCTTTAAGAACTAAGAATCTGAATTGGGAAGAAGAAGCCTTAGCTTTACTGGTTCATAAAGCCTTAGGCAGTGCTCGAGATGCTCTCAGCTTACTAGAACAGGTGATTCCTTTCATCCAAACTGATTGTATGGACAGAAAAGCTGTCACTCAGGGATTAAGATTAAGTGACCCTCAGAATGTTAAAGAGATGGTTTTATCTCTAGTGAATGGAGATATTCAAAAAAGCCAATCTCTTCTTCTTCAGCTTCATGAAAATCACGAAAACTTACATGAGTTTTTTAAGAGTGTGTTTGAGTATTTTCAGCAAATTATGATTTCTATAGACTATTATTCTCACTTAGATAAGGAAGTTCTAATCTATATTAAAAATCATTTGAATATCCCAGTATTATCTGCAGTCGTTCAAAGACTTCTACAAATATTAGAAGACATTCAGCAGTCTCAGGATCCACTCCCTTGGTGTCAATTAGGGATTTTAGACATTATTCATCGAAGAGACTGGCTATCATCCGGAGAGGTGCTCAGTCTTCTCAAAAAGTCATCTCAAAATCCAAAGGACATGCCACAAAAAGTCACCCCTTTGGTACAGCAACCTGAAGATATTCATAAAAAATTTAGTCAAACCATTCAAACTCTCCAAAAAAATCATCCTATTTTGGGGACTAAACTTAAAAATATTCCTATTATTTCATTAAATACTCAGGGGATCACCTTCCAAGGGGAAGGATCTCTTTATCATGATCTCAGTACACAGGAATGGGAAATCCTCATGATGAGGTTAAAAAAAGATTTTTCAGAATCTTTTGAGGTGCACGGCTTAAAAAAAAAGTCTTCCATCAATCTCTGAAGGAAAAAGAGATTGATGATAGCCAATACCAATGGTCTGAAAAGCTAAAAATAATAAGAGACAGTCAGTTAATGAAAAAAATTGAGTCTAAATGTGGGGAATTTTCATACTACATCTTGACAAAAACATAACCCATAAGCACTATTCATAATTCTTAAGGGGGAAAACTCATGACTCTTTGGTTTATGGATAAAGATGAAGATATCGAAGACATCGATGAAGATGAAGAATTCGATGAATTAGACGACGACGAAGATTCTGATGATGAATTAGATGAAGACTTTGAAGAGTTTGATGACGAAGACTTCGATGATGAAGACGATGAAGACGATGAAGACGATGAAGATTATGACGACGAAGATGATGACGACGACGAAGATGATGAATTTGATGAAGAGGACGAAGACTGAGGAGCTCTAAAGTTAGGGTCCATAACAGTTATAAAAATTCTTCGGATCCGACGTTTGCTCACTTCTATAACCTCGCCTTTAATACCTGCAAGTTCAAAGAAATCTCCGACTTTAGGGATTGCTCCAAAGTGAGAAAGAACAATACCACCTATGGTATCAAATCCTTCTGCAGATAAAGCTTGAGAGGGTAGTTTAAAGTATTGTGAAAAGTCATCTATATGAACTTTCCCTTCCACAAGATAACCATCTTCTAGTTGACGGATAGCATCATCTTCGATGTCAAATTCATCTCTTAATTCACCCATAATTTCTTCAAGCATATCTTCCATTGTGATCATGCCACTGGTGCCACCATATTCGTCTAATACGATAGCTAACCACTGTCTTTGCCTTCGCATATCTTGAAAGAGCTGATGAATACGTTTGCTTTCAGGAACGAAAAAAGGATCTCTTTTAATTTCACTTACAATGACACTATGAGGTGTTCCTTCTGGATGATTAGCCAGGAAAAATAACGCATCTTTGCAGTGTATAAATCCGGTAATATTATCTATTTTTTCTTCGTATATAGGAATTCTAGAGACACCTGTTTTCTTAAAAACCTTAATAGCATCAAAAATAAGAGTGTGTTGTGAGAGCACAACCATATCGGTTCTATGAACCATAATTTCTCTGACAAGAGTGTCTTCTAAATCAAAAATACCACTGAGCATTTCATGTTTTTGATCTTCTAAGACTCCCTGCTCTTCACCTACATCAATGAGATATTCTAATTCTTCTTCGGTAATTTGAGGCAGAGGACTAGATTGTAATTTATGACTGAGAAGATTAGTCATAAATGAGATCAGTGCACTAAATGGTAAGAAAATATAATAAAAAAACTGAAACACTTGCAGCATGGGTATGGCTAAAGAAGGAGCAAATTGCTTGGCAAGAGTTTTAGGGAAGATTTCTGTCACGATGACGATGACTAAAGCAACCACTGTTGTAACGAGTTCTAAGGATGTAGGACCTAAATTTTCTTGAACAAGCTGGTCAGCGTAAAGAGCCATAAAAATATTAGCTATATTGGCGCCTAATAGAGTCGTAGCAAGAATTCTATGGGGGTACTTCAACCAAAGATCTAAAACTTGGGATCGTGGAGAAGTATCTTTAAGATGTTTGGTCTTAATAGAAGACAAGCTTGTAAGCACTGTTTCCATTGCTGAGAAGAATGAGCTTAAAATAAGACAGATGATAAGGACAATAGCCCCTACTAAGAGTGGGTTTTGCAAGTTATCCAATTTTCTTCGCCATAAATATGATTTAATTCCTTAAATATCTGAGTTTCTAAATGATGCATGATTTTGTAAGCAGAAGAGCTTCTTTCATGATCAAAACCCTTAAGATGAATCATACCATGAATAATCAGTCTTTCGAGATGTGATGATAAAGAGGTTTTTTTGTTACGTAGAAACCATAAACAGTAAGGAAGACAAATAATAATATCTCCTAAGTACTTATGATCTCTGTCAGTTTCTATTGAATTATCTGTAAAAGTAGGAGATGAATTAAAACTTAAAACATCTGTAATGATTTTTTCAGGAAAAAATTTTTGACATATATCCTTCATGACAAAAAAATCACAAAATGATACACCACACATTTCTTGACCATGTATCCAAGATTCCACAAGCTTCATTCTTTTTTTGAGAATATTTTTCTTTAACGTAATTGAGAAATGAGGGGATGTTAACCAGCTATCCTTATTATACTTAATAAGATCCATTTTTTTCTGTGTAAAATCAAATATCATAAACTGTAATTTAAAGAGATGACCCACAATAAATTTGAAAACAATTTAATTGGCCAGAACTCATTAAACATGTCCCTAAATCTTTAGAGTTAAATTGTAAAGACTTATCAAAATTTTCAGAGGAAAGATATCGAGATCCTAACAAAGGTAAGGAATGAGAAGAATTTAAAATACTTACTCCATGGGGAGTAGAACCTAATATCATGGAATGGTTCTCAAAAATTTCTTGAATGGGATAGGGGTAATCAAGAGAGTTGAGAATCCTACCAGACTCTTTGGATATTTGAATGATTTGATTTTTATGATTCTGAGTCCAAAGGGAGTCAGAAGACAAGTAACTCGATAAGGAAGTCTGAGTAGGAGTGGCCCAACGAATTTTTCCTTGAGATATGGATAATGCTAACAACCCTTGAGGGTAAGTGACATAAACTTTTTTAGAGTCTGATGAAATAGAAATAATTCTAGATTGTTCTAATGTTTTAAAAGGAGTCTTTTGAGACCATATGATTTTTCCGGAGTCACTTTTGAAGGCTAAGAGATCTCCTGTAGAGGTGCCAAGTAAGATCACATCTTCTTGATCTTGGGTGGAGTTGAATTGAGAAGCAGCAATAAAAGGAGAAGGCTGCCCCCAAGGGTCCTTAGGTAAAGAGCAAGACCATAAGATTTCTAAACTTTTACTATCAATAGCGTACAGATTTTGATTAAGAGTGACTCCATAAAAGATTTCTTTATGAATAATGGGATGACTCACAAAGGGAGAAGATATCTTAATTCGATTGGGAGGCTGATGTTGACGGCTGAGTCCAGACCATAAAGATAAGTTTCTCTTGTTAGGAAAAACTTTTTCCAAAAAACCATTTTCTGTAGCAACTAAAATAAAGTCAGAAGTGATAATGGGAGCAGCGCTGAGTGCTCCAGAAATAGGAAAATATTGAATACTTTCTGATTGAGATTTTTCTTTATAACAAGCAAGAGTGTGGCTTTTTGTGGGGAGAGTCAGATGTGTGTTTTTTGGACTTAAAGCAGCATATCCACAAAAAGAGAAATGAGAGGAGTTTTCAGAAATACCTATTAAATCACTAGATAAATCACCATAAGTCCCAGTTGACGCTAAATGACATATGCTTTGAGCATATGAAGATATAAAAATAAGACTAATAAGGTATTTTTTCATTAAAGATTCCAGAAACCTAACCATAAGCTAGCTTCAGGCGGAGTGTAGTCCATAAATTTTTGTGATGTCGAGGATTCCTGCTCTAAAGATTTCAGTATTTGAGATGCCTGAGTTTTATCACCTGTAAGATAAAGAATTTGAGCTTTAAAAAGCTTAATTTCAGATAAGACAGGGTTGTCCTTAATTTCTTCTAAAAAACCAATCCATTTTAAAGCTTCTGGATAGTTTTTGTCTTGCACATAAAGTGATGCAAGAACACGCCCTAACTGTATTTGGACGGGAATTAAAGACTGAGTTTTCTGTATGAGTATTTGAGTGATTCTTAAAGCTTCAGGATAATTTTTATCTTTAAGGTAGATTTCTAAAGCTTCAAAAGCAGAAGGAATCGCAAGATGATGATGACTATGTTTCTCATAGAATTCCCAAAGATCTTGAGGCTTAGCTTTTTCTTTTAAGCTAAGATACTCCGTAATGATTTCTCGATCCTTTGAGCTGCTTCGAGACTCCCAATAACTGTAAGATCCAAGAAAACCAATAATAATTAATGGCATGACGTAGGTTAAGATTCTCATTTTAGTTCCATTCTTAAAACACAGTTGACGAATTACAAAATTCCTACTATTTCATAGACAAGACTAGATATTCTTGCGGTTCTGAAACATATAAGACCGGAAGTCTATCAAAAAACTTTTATTTGTGCACTTTGTATAGGCCATTTTTCTTATTATGAATAAACCAAAAAGACGAATCGAAACATTGGGAGTATTATTTGCTTCCATAAGTGCCATGGTAGGCTCAGGTTGGCTTTTTGGCCCTTTATTTGCTGCTCAAATTTCAGGCCCCAGTTCTGTGATTTCTTGGGTGATAGGCGGAGGACTTATGATGATTCTCAGCTTAGCCTTTGCTGAATTAACAGTAGCCATTCCCATCTCAGGTGGAGCTACAGCGTATGCTTTTTTTACGCATGGGAATCTTTTAGGTTTTATCATGGGTTGGGTTTTGTGGGCAGGACTTCTTTTTCAAATATCAGCAGAAGTCTTAGCTACTATACAATATGGGAGTAACTATTTCCCTTGGCTCATTCAACCTATTGAATCTAAGCCTTTAAGTATCTTTGGCATTATTGTTGCTGGAATCATGATGCTGGGAATTTCTCTTGTAAATAATTTAAGCGGTAAAGCCACTTCAGATACTAATAAGTATATTACGTGGTGGAAACTATTAATTCCTGCATTTGTAGCGTTTATGTTTTTGTTTTCTAACCCATATTGGGAAAACATGACTCATCCTGCTTTTGCCCCACAAGGCATTAAAGGGATTCTAACAGCCATTGCCACAGGTGGCGTTATTTATGCATTTAATGGATTTCAATATGGGCTTATGTATGCAGGGGAAGTGCGTAATCCAAGCAAAAGCATCCCTATTGCCGCTATAGGTTCAATTGTTATTTGTATTTTCCTATATTGTTTACTGCAAGTCTCATTTGTTGTTGCACTTCTTCCAGAATTTTTAACATCTTCGTGGGCTAAACTTTCTTTCCCAGGAGATGCAGGTCCACTGGCAGGTTTAGCCGCATTAATAGGATTAGGATGGCTCGTTCATATCCTCTATCTTGATGCTGTTGTTTCTCCTTTAGGTGCAGCTCTTGTGCAAAGTGGTTCGGCTGCAAGAAATCTCTACACAATGGCTATAGGTGGATTACTTCCAGCTCGATTTTCTGTCCTCAATAAAGGAGGCGTACCTTCGTTAGCAGTGTGGCTGAATTTCTTTGTAGGGATGATATTTATTCTTTTATTTAATAATTTACAGTCCATGATATCTGTTCTCAGTACAGTTCTCGTTTTAACTTATATAGCTGGGCCTATTTCTTTACTGGTTCTCAGAAAGTTACAGCCAGATATGAAAAGGCCATTTCGAGTGCCTTTTGTAGGACTCATAGCCTACCTAGGTTTCTATATTTGTAATATGCTTATTTTATGGACTGGGTTTTATTCTGTTTGTTGTATTATAGTTTTTGTATTATTAGGAGTCCTATTATTTTTCCTAGGCAAAAACAAAAAAACATCCATGGATTTCATGAATGCTGCATGGATTTTTCCTTATCTTATAGGTTTAGGAGTCATCACTTATCTTGGGGAATTCCAAGGAGGCATTCAGCTGATTCCATTTGGATGGGATTTCTTAGTCATGGGTACATTTTCTTTATTCATCCTTATCATAGCAACACGGCAAGCAATCAGTGTTGAAAAATTCAAAAACTACTTCGAATTTTTTAATAAACAGCAATAAACTTCTTTTTTTAACAACTCGTATTCTCCGAAATGCAGGAGGAACTCGTTGGGGTTTCTCAACTTGGATATCAATTGTGGGAGTTATGTTAGGAATGACTGTATTTATTGTTGTTTCTACTATTTTATCTAGTTTAAAATTTGAACTTCAAAAGATCGTCTATTCCACTCAACCACATATTTCTATTTATAAAGTACCTAATGGAATCGCTTCTCCTGAAGATAAATACCCTCAAATTCGAGAACTCTTAAAAGAAGAAATCATCAGTTTGAGTCCTTTCTTCTATGGAGAGGCTCTCCTAGAGAGTGGAGGCAATTTCTCAACTGTCATTATACGTTGGGGAAAACTTTCTCAAGAGTTAACAAAAAATGAAGTTTTAATTGGTGAGGGTCTAGCTAATAAGCTCAATTTAAAACCAACAGATATCATTCATCTTGTATCACTAGATAAATTTAAATCAGAAGAGTTTATTGTAAAAGATATTCTTCATATAGGATTAAAATCCTATGATGAAAAAATAGCTTTTGTATCAGAGGAAGGAACGAAGACTCTTTTTAAAAGTAATCCTTCAGGTATAGATGTGCAGTTAAAAGATCCTTTGAAGGCTTCTTTATTAGCTCATAAATTAAGATTAAATCTTCCGTATTCAGTCAGATCTTGGCAAGAAATGGATGCTCATATTTTTGATCAAATTCAAAGAGATGGAACCTCTATAGAAATGATTGTTTTTTTTATTACTATTGCTGCTTGTCTGAATATTCTGATAATGCTTCTTTTGATGATAGAAGAGAAATCAAAAGAAATAAATATTTTAGGCACAAT
The DNA here is from genome assembly GCA_947457515.1 of Silvanigrellaceae bacterium. GTDB lineage: Bacteria > Bdellovibrionota_B > Oligoflexia > Silvanigrellales > CANGWC01 > CANGWC01. Next base: position 79,893 of record CANGWC010000001.1, on the reverse strand, counting down.
GGGCTTATCTAATAAAATGATCTATTCTCTTATTCTTTTTATAGGTATTTTTTTAGGGACATTAGGAGCTTTGTCAGGAATGTTTTTAGGAACACTCATTCTCGCTTTATTCTCCCATGTCTCATTAGGAGAATTTCAGAAGTTTTACTTTGTATCTAAGATTCCAGTCTATTTCCAAGTATCCATTTATTTAGAAGCTCTATTTCTCACTCTATTTTTTTCTTTTTTAGGTTCAATTATTCCTGCTATAAAAATGACAAAAAGGTCTAAACTTCATGGTCTTACAACTTTTTAAGCCTCTATATCCTAATGGACCCCTTGTCTCTCCTATTGGAATAGGCACTTATCGGATGGGTTCAGATCATAAAGATATTATTAAATACGCGCTTCATAAAAATATGAATCTTGTAGATACGTCGCATCATTCCTTAGGAGGAGAATCGGAAGCTATTCTAGGAGAGATTTCTCAATACATCAAAAGTCCTATGGTCATTATGACTAAGTTAGGACTCTTAACTCCAGAAGAAGTTTCTATTTTTCAGAATACAGATTCATTTACAAAAGTTTGGGAACATCCCTATTTACAAGGTAGAAACTTTGGATACACACTTTCTCCAGAAAGAATTAAAGATCAAGTCGTACGTTCACTGGGAAGACTCAGACGAGATTATATTGATGTCTGTTTACTTCAAAATCCAGAATATTATTTTCAAGGGTTAAAGTGGGATAGAGATCTGCTGATTCAAGTTTTTGAGGTCTTAGAAGAGCTTATCAAACTTAAAATCATAGGTGCTTATGGAATCAGTTCTACAGATTATATCAATTTAAAAAATTGTTTTTCTGATATTAAACCTGGATTTAAAATGATACAGGTGCCTTTAAATTGGTTAGAGACAGATTCTTTAGAACTGATTGCTGAGGCCCATGCAAAAAATTTGGGTGTTGTTACTTATAGACCTCTTGATGCATTTGCAGGTGAAAATTTGTGTAGACTCGTCGATCCTAGTATTCCTCTAGATACAAAAAATCAACAAACTTATAATCAATGGTATCAACTTTCCGTTAATTTGAAAGAACATGCTAAAGAAACGATACCTTTTCCAGGGTATGCAGAAGCTCCCTTAAGTCAAATTGTATTAGCCAGTCTCATGAAAACAAAGGGAGTATCTTCTGTGTTATGTGGACTCAGAAAAATAAGTTACGTAGATGATGCTATTTTAGCTTGTCAGTTACCTCAATTTCCAGGTTTTATGAAATGGATAAATGATTTACAATCATCCATTGAAGTTTCCTAAGAAAGTTGTTAGCGATAAAGTATGAAAATTACCGAAAAATTTTTACAGTGGGCCCTTGATTGGGGTGCAGAATGGGTCATGGTCCTTATCGTAGGTTGCAGTTTTATTTCTTGGTTTATTATTCTAGAAAGACTCATTATCTTCTCCAAATGGAGAGGATCTTTTTCTATTTTTATGGAAGATCTTCTTCGAAGGATCCAATCAGGAGAACCCAGAGAAACCATAGCAGCTTGGTGTGCGGGTAGCCCTCTTATGGAAGCAAAAATAGCTGCTGTGGGGTTAGAAAGCGTAGATGAGAAGTCAGCATCAGAAGGTATGCAAGGCACTTTGATTCTCATGAGAAATCAGTTACTTCAAAGGCTCACGATTCTGGGAACCTTAGGTAATAATATCCCTTTTGTAGGGTTATTAGGGACTATCATTGGTGTGATTCAAGCATTTCATGCTTTATCCACAACAACATCCATGAATCCAAATGTGATTATGGCATCTATTTCAGAAGCATTAGTTGCAACAGGCGTTGCTCTTCTTGCTACTCTTCCCTCAGTTGTGATGTATAACTATTTTTATAGAGTCTTACAGTCTCGGTCTCATAATAGTCAGACTGTGATGCATTTTATCATTAAGTCGTGGAAAAACTGATTTGAACTTTGAAGATACAGATAAACCTATTGTTGAAATTAATATCACACCTTTTGTAGATATTTTATTAGTTCTTTTGGTTATCTTTATGGTGACATCATCAATGATAACTCAACATCATTTGAGTCTAGATCTTCCTGGAGCTGCTTCATCATCAGCTTCTCAGCAAAAATTTGAAACAAAAATAGTTGTAGATAAACATCTTAAATTAAAAATTAATGAACAAGATCTTAATTTTGAGGAATTTAAAAATCTAAAAATGACATCACCTGTTTCTTTAAGTGCAGACAAAACAGTTCCCTACGAAATTCTTGTTAAAATTATGGATGTTCTGCAAAATCAAGGAGTCCAAGGTATTTCTCTTAATGTGATTCAAGGTAAGTAATCATGAGTTACAGTACATCTTTTGTGTTGCCTAAAGCGTGGATAGAACCACTTTTTTATAAGCCTAAAAAACTAGAAATGGCTTTAGAAATAGAGACTTTTCCCTACATAAAAGGGAAACCAGTCGACCCTCGAATCAGAAATATTCTGGAAGAAATTCAAGTCAAAATACCTAATTCTACTCTTCAAAAAGATCTCACAACGGGGATGACTTATGCACTTAAAATGGACTCTAAGGCATCTTACTCTTTAGAACCTGGGGGACAATTAGAATATTCTTCACACCCTCATAGCTCGTTTGAATCTCTTTACCATGAGGTGAATCAAGCATTCTCTTTAGTCCCTCAGGATATTGATCTCAGTCTTCATGGAACAAGAATTTTAGATAAAGAGCCTAATGAATGCGTTGTTCCAAAGTTTAGATACTTAGCCTTACAACGTTACCTCAACTCTGAACCACAAGGCAGAGGCCTCGATATGATGAGGCATTTATGCACATTACAACCTAATCTTGATATTCCCTGGGAAAATCTCAGTAAAGCTCTTTATATCCTAACCGTTTTAGAGCCTGTTTTTTATTATTTGTTTTTAAATAGTTATATGTTTAATCATGAGATTAAAGTAGCAGAAAGACAGAATGTTTGGACTCATATGGATCAAACACGATCAAGTTATCCACCAAAATGGCCACTTTCTTACAATGATGCTCCAGAAGCATGGCTTGAACAATATGCCATTTATGGACAAAATGCTTATGTTTGGATGATCACAGAACTTCCTTTAGAAGAACAACCTCTTTATGGACAGATCACTTTTAAAGAATGGTACGAAAAAGGTTATCAGGGAATCTTCCCCCAAGAAAAAGATTGGTTGAGTCATCTTTCCACTCTATTTCCCTTTGTTAGGATGAGACCGTTTTGTGAAATTCGCAACATTGATTGTCAGTCTTGGGAACATCTTTTTGCTCCTAGTGTCATTTACCATCTAGGTCTTCAAACTCAAGTTGGAATTGATTATCTCTTAAAGCTTTCTCAGGATCTCCAACTTAAACTCTTGCCTTTTAAGTGGAATAACTGGTTAAGCAACGATTCTCTAAGACATCAAAATGAGAAGTTCTTTCAAAGTATAGGCCAAGAAATCCTGACTTTTTTTATTCAGAGCTCTCCGGATCAACTTCAAAAAGATATATTATCTCGTTATTCTCTGCACTTTCAAAACAGAAATGAAGTTTGGAAATCATTTTCTACAAGTCAGTCTTTTTTTCAATCTTCATTAAAGAAACATTATTGAGGATATAATCGGGAGTGTAGGTTAATAGCTCTAGTATTTGTAAAGGCTAGGCTATTGATGAGATCAACCACATTTGAATCTCGAAGAAAATTATATATTGTATTTAAATGAGTTTTTTTAGGAATTTCAGCGGGGTCTTTAAAATCATCGCCAAACATACCTATATAATTAGCGATATTTGCTAAACTAGTTTGATCTAACCCTTCAGTTGTGTCTTCATAGTCTTTTAATAACTGTTCCAATACTCCTAAAACATGGACCTGTGTTTCTAATTGAAGAGTTAAAGCTTGTTTATCTTCCTGGATTTCTTTTAATCTGGCATCCCTCACATAGGGAGAAACTTGTGAAAAATGGTATCTATGAATATCCCTAAAAGCTCTTAATATCATTGAGTTGCTATGTTGGAGTATTTTCTTAATAGAAACAAAAGGAGTATCATCTATAGAAACAAAAGGTATAAGTTCTTCAAGATGTGGATGAAGTTTGCGTATCTGATTAAAGACTTCGAAACACGATAAAATATCTTTATTAAAAAAAGCAATTTTAGTATGAGTATCAATACTAAAAACGGGTTCTTCTTCATCAAGAGGAACAGACTCTGATTCATTTAAATGATTGGGAATCAGACTCTCTTTAATTTCAGATAGCAGCGTAGAGAGGGTACTCATTTTTTGCTCTACTAAGAATTCAAAGTCTGCAAAACTTTCATAATGCACAATTTTTTGATTTAAAAATAGCTTGGGATTTCTAGATAGTGCAGCTCTAGTTAATGATGATAAATGATCATATATCATCATATTTATACTGAGATTTTGCAGTTGAATCACTTTTTCATGAATTGTAGCTAAGCTAAATTGAAAGTAAAAAACCGAAATAAAAACCAAAAATCTCATAGTACTGAAACCTCATAAAATTCTTTTACGAGCTCAATATAATTTTGTGTGAATTCTTCATAATAAGGTTGAAAACCTTCATGAAAAATCGAAATATCATCTTTATCTTTCATATAAGAGATGAAAAGACGAGTTTGATCTAAGACATTCCGAAATGCGTTAAAGACGTTATTTATCTTTACAATGTAGTCTAGATAGAGACCTTCATGATTAGGTGACTCTTTGATATGTTCATTTAATTCTTTAATAAAATTATCTTGTGTACTTAAAAGTTTATCAGATACAATGAGAATATCTGTATTGTTTTGAGCAGCATCTAAATAAATTCTATAAAACTTATAAATCGTAGGGTATTCTAATTCTAATATTTTACATAAAGATTCATACTTCCTAAGAAGATCGATAGCGGAATTGAGTGATTCTCTAGAGAGTTCACTTTCGCCTATAACAAGTTGAGCTTGTTGAAGAAGCAGAGCCAGTGTCTTTAAATTTGAGATCTTAAACCTACTTAAAAAAAATAATAAGTGAGAAGTATTTTGAGCAACGCTTGGAGAGCCTAGGCTTTCTTGATGAGATACAGCTAACGAGGGAATAGCTACAGCAATAGCTAGACAGAGTATATTCAACACAATTCCTATAAATTTTAATTATCGTACCATAATGTTTTAAATCAAAGAAAGTCGTGATGTTAGATTTTTTGAGAGTTGTAGGAGAAACTCTATTAAATATTAACTTGCCTTTGATAAAGCTACATGAATCTCGTCTGCGGAGTCAGGAAAAAGACGTAACACTTCTTTTTTATGGTGTTCAGCTTCTGACTTGGACCCTTGAGAATTGAGAAAATGAATTTTTTGAATATAAGCCTCTTTGAGATGAGGAGCAAAACGAATGGCAGAGTTAATATCATCTAAAGCTAAACTCGTATCTCCTAGCCTTTTATAGACTTTGGATCTGGCTAAAAGCACTTGATAAGCACCTTTTTTATAGGGGAGAAGACTGGATAAATGATGAATCGCTTGCTTTGGTTGACCATAGCGTTCTGTTGTTTCAATGATTCCATCTAAAGCTTGCTGACAAGTCGGCGAATATCTTCTGGCTTTAAGATAGTAATGCAGAGCCATATCCCAATGTCCTGCTTTTTGTTGGATATCAGCCATAGAGATTAAGAAAGTTTCTGCAGATAATCCAGCATGACTAATGGCTTTATGCATATGCTCAATGGCTTTTTCAAATGCTCCAAGTTCAGTATAGGCTTTTGCAAGAATATAACGACGGTGTACCCGTTTACCGTTATATTCTAATTCTTTTTCAAGGTAGGAAATGGCTTTTTCTGTATCATGTAATTCTAAATAGATATCCGCCAGAGAAGCATGAGCATAAAAAAACGTAGGATCTTGAATCAAAATGGCTTCCAACATGGCAATGGAACGATTTGTTTGTCCCAGCTTATGGGATGTAATAGCCATATCTGTATTAAATCTTAGATTTCCGGGAGCAAGTTCACAAAGAGTTGAAAACAAACGAGCAGATTCTTCATAATTTTCTAAGAGAAAAGCTTTTTGAGCATGACGAAGAGTTTGAGTGATTTGAGATGGATTACGGAACTGTTCTACCACATGACAAATCTTAGAGTAAAATTTATTCCCTTCAAAGGGCTTAACAATGTATTCAGTAGCACCTAAGTCTAAGGCCATAAGAATATCATTACGATTATTTTCACCAGAAAGAACGATCACAGGGATATCAAAGGATATTTTCCTTTGACGAATATAACTGAGAAGATCTAGACCATTAGATTCAGGAAAATAAACATCTATAATGAGAAGTTCTACATAATTCTTTTGTAAGAAAGATAAAGCATCTTTAATACTGCTACAATCATGTAAAACAAATAATTTATCTTGTTGAAGAATTCTACGTACAGAAAGACGCATCAATCTTTGATCGTCTACAATTAGGGTAAGGACTTTATCATTCACTCATCTATTTTCGAAGAATTTCGAGGATAGATGAGTGAAATCTAATAAAATTAATTATATCGTTGTAATGATTAAGATATTTTTTTAAGAAATTCTTCTATGCCTAATTTATCTAAAGTTTTAAGGGCAGATGTACTGACCTTCATGCGAATAAACTTCTTCAAACTTGGGATGTATATTCTCTTCTTCTGTACATTAGGAAGAAGTCTGACTTTAGACACATTGTGGGCATGAGAAATACGATGTCCCATCATAGATTTTTTACCTGTTAGATCACATTTTCGGCTCATATTGACTCCCCCCGTACAGTAAAACAGAATGAATGAGTCGGCAAGAGGATATTTAAAGTTGACACTGCTCAAGAGCAGCTCATATTTCACTTATGGAAAAAAAAATGAACACTAAAGAAACATTGAGAATTCTGCCTATTAGACAGACAGTCCTTTTCCCTCATAACATATATCCCGTGACAGCAGGCAAAGAGATGTCTGCTGAAGCTATTGATTATGCTATCCGTTCTGGAGCGACTTTAGGCATTGTTGCACAGAAAAGTGAAGATAAAAATTCTGAAAACAATGGGTTATACTTCTATGGTACAGAAGCAAAGGTTTTAAAAATCATCCGGTTTCCTGATAGTAGCAGCGGAGCTGTGTTCCAAGGAATTCGAAGATTTCGTATTGAAAAATTTATTTCTGGAGATGATGAAACCCTAACTGCAGAAGTTGAATTTTTACCTAATACTCCCGAAGAGTCCATGGATGAAGAGAACCTTGCTTTAGGTAAAAGCCTGAAACAACTTGTTCAAAAAGCTGTTTCTCTTTCTCCCAATATTCCTAATGAGGCAAATCTTTTTATAGAAAGTCTTCAAGAACCCGGATATTTAGCAGATCTTGTGATCCCCTATTTAAGTATTGATGTTCCTACAAAACAATCTTTACTGGAAATTGTAGATCATGCCCAAAGACTTAAGAAAGTGCATTTTTATCTGACAAGGGAAATAGAGATTCTTGAGCTATCTCAAAAGATACAAAATGATGTCAAATCAGAGATTTCTAAACAACAGAAGAAATTTTTCCTTAAAGAACAACTCAGATTCATTCAAAAAGAATTGGGAGAAGTGGATAATAAGCCAACCTCTCCCACCGGGGGGTCATCATCTTCGAGAAATTCAGGTGATATCACAGAAACCTTAGAAAAAAGTGCCATGCCACAGGAAGCTAAAGAAATTGCTTTAAAAGAAGTGGAACGCATGAATATGATGCAACCGGGATCCCCAGAGTATATGGTCAGTCATAGTTATGTAAATTGGCTTTTGGATATCCCTTGGGGAGAGCTTTCTCAAGGTAAAGTGACTTTAGATCACGCTAGAAAAGTTCTGGATGAAGATCATTTTGGATTAGAAAAACTTAAAAAACGAATCTTAGAATTCATTGCTATTTACAGTTTAAAACAACAATCTAAGGGCCCAATTCTTCTTTTAGTTGGTCCTCCAGGAGTTGGTAAAACAAGTCTAGGTAAATCCATAGCAAGAGCATTAAATAGAAAGTTTGTACGTATTGCCTTAGGCGGTATTAGAGATGAAGCTGAAATTCGAGGTCATAGAAGAACTTATATTGGAAGTTTACCAGGTAAATTTGCAGAAGCCCTCAAGAAAGCAGGAACCATGAATCCTGTCATCTTATTAGATGAAATCGATAAGGTTTCATCGGATTTCAGGGGAGATCCATCTAGTGCTTTATTAGAGGTTCTCGATCCAGAACAAAATCATACATTTACAGATCATTACCTAAATGTCCCATTAGATTTAAGCCAAGTGATCTTTATCGCAACTGCTAACACTTTACAGACAATTCCAGCGCCGCTTTTGGATCGTTTAGAGAAAATAGAACTATCTGGATACACTCTTCAAGAGAAGCAAAATATTGCTCAAAAATACCTCATTCCTCAAGTCATTGAGGAACAGGGACTTAAAGGTATTCTAGATCTGCGGTTTTTAAAGGCACCTCTTCAACATCTTATTCAGGAGTTTACTGCAGAAGCAGGTGTAAGAGAACTCAAAAGAAAGATTTCTGCTTTAAGTCGATCTCTTATCCTAGAGACTCTAGAGGCTAAAGGGAACTTTAAGAAAAAAGTCATTATCAATGCCACCAAAGATTCTATTGCAAAGCATTTAGGTAGACCTATTTATTTACCTACCCGTAAAGCTAAGACACTACCCTGTGGTGTTTCCACAGGTCTTGCATACACTTCTGTAGGAGGAGATGTTCTTTATATTGAAACAGTTCTAACTCCTAAAGGTAATGGCAGTTTATCCATTACAGGACAATTAGGTGATGTTATGAAAGAATCAGCACTCACTGCATTAGCTTATTTAAAATCTCAATCTGAGAAGCTGCATTTAAATCAAACTCTTTTAAATAAGTCTAATATTCATTTACATTGTCCCGCAGGAGCTATCAAAAAAGATGGTCCCAGCGCAGGCTTAGCGATTCTATCAGCTCTAACAAGTCAGTATCTTCAGATCCCAATTCCTTCTAAAATAGCGATGACCGGAGAGATCTCTTTAAGAGGAGATGTTCTTCCTGTAGGTGGTATTAAAGAAAAGCTCATAGCAGCCCATAGACATGGCATTCAAAAAGTCTTTCTTCCTATGGAAAACGAAAAAGATCTCGATGATCTTCCTAAAGAAGTTTTAAGTCAGTTAGAGATCATCTTTGTTCAACGTTCTCAAGATCTTTTAAATCAGGTTTTTAATCTAAATTACTAAAACAACATGGAAATTTATCTTGATCATAATGCAACAAGTCCACCTTCCGATGAGCACTTAGTTCATCTCCAAAAAGTCCTTAAAGGTTCCTATGGAAATCCTTCCAGCCTTCATGCCAAAGGCCGTAAAGCACAGTCTCTTATCTATTCCACTCAAAAAGCACTGGCTCAAAGTTTAGGATTTCTTCCCCAAGAAGTGATTTTTTTATCTGGTGGAACGGAAGCTAACAATACAGTGATCCTAGGTCTAAAACCTCAATATCCTATCTCATCAGCCATTGAACACCCCTGTATTTTAAAGCCTCTTGAAAGCTTAAAAAGACCCATCAACTACATTAACCCAACTCTTCTAGGTATTGTGACCTGTGAAGATCTGAAGAGTGCTATCACTCCTGAAACAGATTTTATCACTTTAATGATTGCTAATAATGAGACAGGAGCGATTCAAGAAGCCAAATTATTTGGTGATTTCTTACATAAAGCAAGATGGGAAGATCCTAGCCTTGTTCCACAAGGCCTAACTCAAGATCATCTTCGATCTCTTCATTTTCATGTGGATGCCATTCAAGCCTATGGAAAAATCCCATTCACTGAATGGACTTCATTAGGCTATGACTCAGTATCTCTTTCTATTCATAAGATAGGAGGAGTCCAAGGCATAGGAGCGCTCCTTCTTCGTAAGAAAACATCAGGCAATCAAATCTTAAATCCACTTCTTTATGGTGGGCCACAACAAAGAAATCGAAGACCGGGAACAGAAAATCTTTTAGGGATAGCCAGTTTCTCTTTAATTCATGAAGAACTCCAAAAAGATTCTTGGTGGCAACAGATTTCTCAACTCAGAGAATATAGAGATCATCTTTGGAGTTTTTTAGAACCACATGTTCATATGTTTAGCCCTCAAAAAGAATGTCTTCCTAATACTCTTTATTTTGCCTGTAAAGGAGGAGAAGATCTCATTTTAGAAATGGATATGTCTCAAATCTATGCAACAGCAGGATCTGCGTGTAGCAGTGGAGTTCAATTAGAATCCCATGTCCTTAAGGCTATGGGAATTCCTAAGGAGATTTCAAAGCATGCGATTCGGTTATCTTTAGGTTTAGATTTTGAAGAGCATCAATTAAAGAGATTAGAGAAGTTTTTATGGGGAAAGCTTCAGAAAATAATTTTTTAACAAATCTAATTAACTCATTTTAAATTTGAATGAGATATAAAGCCGAATCAAATCAATGGTTTTTCATGCAGAAAATCTTCAGTTTTTATTCTTCTAATGTGAAGGCAAACTATTTTCAGGAAAAAGATATTTCATTATATCATAAGTAAAGGGAGTATGAGTTTCAGGGTAGTATGAGGCCAATATGTTGGATACATTAAGAGCTAATGTAAATAAAAATTGTTCATTATATGGTTTCTGTTTCCCCACTTTCGGGATCAAAATGATTGAAGAAATCATTGAATTTGTATCTACTTCCTCATAATTTTCCCTAATTTTTCTTATATCATTTAAAACTGTTTGTTGAGTTAAATATTTGTATGCATCATATTCCATAACATTTCGAAGTCCTTTAACTAGGAGTTCTCTAGATTTAAAAACAAGATCATAATTATTCCTGGAAATTTTTATAGGGTAGTCCTCTGGCAAATTTAAGTTATCTAATAAGCCGAATCCAATTCCTGATAAATCTTTATCTCCTAACTTCCACAGCCTCAATTTTTCGCCTAATCTTTGCCCGAGGGATGGTTTTTTAGTTATTGGAATAAAAAAGAGTTGCTCTAACTCTTGCTGTACAAAAGCTATATCTTCATTTTCTAGTCTCACGATAAGAGACTCTATACGAGTTGGAGATATAAATTCTAAGTGTTGAATCAGTTGATGAATTGTAAAAGTTAAGGTTTCAGCTTTTGAAGGAATGAAAGCAAATAAAAAACTTAAAAAAAACGTTGTTTTTATTAAAAATAACTGCATATTTAATAATTCCTAAAATATATTTATTTACCATATCATCAATAAGTTATGCATAACAAGATTTTTTGAATAGGTTAGCTCTTAGGAGATAAGAACTTCTTAATCTTTTGTAAATGGAGGACTCTTTTTTAACTATCAACTTTAAATTGGTTCAATCTGCTGAATGTAGATGAAATTAAAAAGATATAAGCTTCTTAGTAGTATCTATTATAAGGAGGCATGATGTTCAATCTAACCCCACTGCTTAACTTGAAAGACCCCATAAGAAACTAGGTTGATTCCGAGAAAATTCATTATATGTTTCATTTTCGTATCCATAGTATTCGATGATTTCTGAAATAATTCTGCATAAATAACTCAGATCTCTATTATAGCCATTACTTTCATAGAAAGGAGTCGCAATTTCATTAACTACATGATCTATGCTGTCAGAATGGTTATCTAAAATATCCTTGAGAGTATTGATAACTCTGTTTTGTGATAGGTATTTATACTCAGTAGTACTAATTATTCTTAGGAGTTCTACCATAAATAGGTCTTTAGGGAGAGAAAGTTTTAAAAAATTTTCTTGAATTTTTGATATAGCCTCTTGGTTACTAAGATTTCTTTGCAGAATGAAATTAAAGCCTCCTAATTTTAATGAAAAACAAGCTTGAGTATTAAATAATTTTCCTTGCAGGCACTGATCAAATAATGAAGTATAAATCTCTACGGCTAAAGGCGTTAAACAATCAGCATCTCGATAACCTTCAGTTTCTTTAAACACTGGTGGAAATGAAGTGAAAAGAATTTTTTTTAATCGTTCAGAAAAACCGTATCTATTTGTTGGATTATCAAAGTGGTAATAAAAAGATTCTAAGCTTCTAAAAGAAGAGCCTTCTTCTAGATACGCAATAAGAGAACGGATGGTAGGCGGTTCAGCATTTAAATGATTGAATATACACAGTAAACTAAATAAATAGATTGTTTTTATTAGAAAGTATCTCATTTTTTAATAATCCTTAAAGATATATTTACTCGAGTAACATTTTAAAGTCATGAAAAAAAGAACTTTTTAAAAAATTAGCTTTTAGGAGATGAAAACTTCTTAATTTTTTGTAAATACAAGCTTTCTTTTTCATTCACAGGCTTAATATTACCTTGCTTCAAATGGGCAGGGAGAATGATCTCTCCAATAGCAACTCTTTTGAGTTGAAGAACGGTGAGCCCTACCCGTTGCATCATACGGCGAATGAGTCGATTTCTTCCTTCAGTTAAGATGATCTTCAGAAGATGACCATAGGATTGACCTAGATTTTGTTTCCTGAGAATTTTGATCTCATAGGGTTTTGCAAAGCCATCTTCTAGCATGAAGCCTTTTTGGAGGAGGGCAAGTTTATCAGGTTCTACGATTTGAGCCACTTGGACATAGTAGACTTTAGGTAAACTGAATTTAGGATGAGTCAGTTTATAAGCAAGATCTCCATCATTAGTGAGAATGAGGAGGCCTTCACTTTGAAAGTCTAATCTTCCAATAGATTGAACATTGTGTGGAAGCTTTTGGAGAGCAGGTATATCAAAGATAATGGGTCTGCCCTGAGGATCGTTTCGAGATGTGATAAAACCTTTAGGCTTATAAAAAAGACATGTTAAAGGTTTGTGAGATAACGTAATTTTTTTCTTATCGACACATACAATAGCGTTGCTTGGGATTTTAGTTCCCAGTTGAGTGATCACTTCACCATTCACGGTCACTCGGCCTTCTGCGATGATTTCATCGGATTTACGGCGAGATGCCACACCTGCTTCTTGAAGGAATACGTTGAGTCTGAGTTGAGTTGTCATAATAGAGAAAGAAAATCTTAGAGGAAAAGGGCGCTTAAAGGATCTTCAAAATAGGTTTTTAAAGTTTGTAGAAATTGAGCACCAATAGCTCCATCGATCACACGGTGATCGCAGCTGAGGGTTAAAGTGATGCCTTTCTTCCAGGAGACATCATCTCCATCAAAGAAGGGCAATGGTTGAAGTTGTCCTATGGCAAGGATAGCTGCTTGAGGAGGATTAATAATTGCTGTGAAATCATCTATTCCCATCATCCCTAAGTTAGATAAAGTAAATGTACCTCCTTGATGATCTTGAGAGGTTAACTTATTTGTCTGTGCTTTGAGAATCAGTTCTTTACTCTCTTTGGCAATTTGAGAAAGAGATTTAAGATGAGCTTGTTTTAAGACTGGGGTCACAAGACCCGCAGGAAGAGCAACAGCTATGCAAAGATTTACATCAGAATATTGCATAATATGATCACCCTGCCAGGATGAATTCACATCTTTATGTTTTGTTAATGCACGGGATGTCATGAAAAGAATGATGTCATTTAAAGAAGCAACATTTTTATTTTTAGATCTCCAATTTAGGATGTTTTCCATATTGATACGGACTTTTAAATAGAAATGAGGAGCGGTAACGACACTTTCAGTAAGTCTTCTTGCAATTGCTTGACGCATAGAAGTTAAAGGAATTTTATTAGGACTTAATGAAACAGCAGAGAGAATCATTTCAGAAGGAGTGCTTTCTTGTTCTAAAATATCTTTAAGAACAATTCTTCCTTGTGGTCCAGAACCTTGGATTTTCTCAATATCCATGCCTTTTTCTTTAGCAAGTTTTCTTGCAAGAGGGCTAAGCTTAATTTTTTGAGATTCACTTGAAGAAGAAACTTCTGTTTTTATAGAAGAGACTACAGGACTTGATTCTTTGATTTTTAAAGGAGCAGTCTCTGTCTTTTTAGGAACGTTAAAATTCTTAAGAGCATCCTCCCAAGATTCATTTTGTTTACCAATAACAGCAATGGGAGCTTGAAGTTCACAAGATTCTGTATCATTAACAATAATCTTAAGGAGAATTCCTGTAGAGGGAGATTCAAATTCCATTGTAGCTTTATCGGTTTCTATTTCTACAATAGGAGATCCAGAAACAACTTTATCGCCTTCTTTTTTGAGCCACTTTGCAACAACTCCATGTTTCATGGTGTCAGAAAGCTTAGGCATCTGCATAACTATAGCCATAGAAAAATCCTTTTAATAAGAGAAAATAATACAATTTTCATTTAAGAGATATAAAGAAGATTTTTAATACTTTGAATCACGCGGGCCTCTGTCGGTAAAACTTCAGCTTCTAAAGTTTTATTATAAGGCATAGGAACAAAGTGATTAAAAACTCTTTCTGGTGGAGCATCAAGATCGTCAAAGCATTCCTTAACAACTCTATCAACAATATGACAACCTATGGAAGCGACTCCCCAACCTTCTTCTACCACAAGTAAACGATGAGTCTTACGAACAGATTCAAAAATAAGATCTTCGTCAATAGGTTGAATTGTCATAAGATCGATAATCTCAACATCAATATTTTCAGTTTCCCAGAGTTTTTGTGCAACATCTAGAGAGAGAAGGAGCATCTTATTCCAAGTAACAAGAGTGATATCTTTACCTTTACGTTTAATATCACCTTTACCTAAAGGGATAAGATATTCTTCATCAGGAACCTCTCCTTCGTAGCCATAAAGAAGTTCACTTTCTAAGAACATGACTGGGTTATTATTTCTAATAGATGATTTTAAAAGACCCTTGGCATCTTTAGGGATCACTGTTGAAACCACAATGAGTCCGGGAATATTGACAATCATATGATCAACGCATTGACTGTGTTGAGCACCTAACATACGTGCGGCTCCGTGAGGCCCCCGGATGACCATGGGAACAGAAAATTGTCCAGCGGACATATAATACATTTTAGCTGCATGATTTATGATTTGATCGAAAGCTTGAATCGCAAAGTTCCAGGTCATCATTTCAATGATAGGTCTTAGTCCTACCATTGCTGCACCTACCCCTAAGCCGGCAAATCCAGCTTCAGAAATGGGAGAGTCTACGACTCTTTCTGGTCCAAATTTTTCCAGCATCCCTTTCGAAACTTTATAGGCTCCATTATATTCTCCTACTTCTTCTCCCATAAGGAAAACCTTAGGATCTCTGATCATTTCTTCTGTCATTGCCTGATTTAAAGCATCTCTTAATGTTAAAATAGCCATGTGTATCCTTCTATGGTGCTAAAACGTTTGAATAAAGATCTGATAGTTCAGGCTCAGGAGAAGTTGAAGCAAACTCCACAGCTTTTTCGACTTCTGATATTGCCCAGTCTTCCCAAGATTCAATATCTTCAGATTGAGCTATTTTTTGAGATATCATATGATTTTCCAGGATTTTAAGACAATCATTGTTTCTTTCGTTTTCAACTTCTTCTTTGGATCTGTAGTGTCCGGGATCTGACATAGAGTGTCCTCTTAATCGATATGTTTGTGCTTCTACCAAAATAGGTTGACATGTTTTTCTTGTTTCTTCTACAATTTCTAACATTTGAGTATAAGTATTAAGGACATTTCTACCATCTATAACCGCTTGCCTCATATTGTAACCTTTAGCTCTGTCTGCAAGAGAAGATAGAGTGCATGTTCTGGATATTGCTGTACCCATTCCATAAAGATTATTTTCAATGATAACAATTACGGGTAATTTCCAAATAGCACACATATTTAACGCTTCATGAAATTGACCTTGGTTAATCGCAGCATCACCTATGAAACATAGAATAACGAGATCTTCTTTCTCATAAGCTATTTTCCAACCTACACCAGCAGCTAATGGAACTTGACCGCCAACTATACCATGTCCTCCTAAGTATCTTAGAGATTTGGAAAACATGTGCATAGAACCACCCTTGCCTTGTGCACATCCAGTAGATTTTGCCAAAAGTTCTGCAAGGACAACACCCGGATCCATTCCAAGAGTAATTGGTTGTGTGTGGTCTCTATAACCACTGATAACGTAATCTTTCCCTTTACGTATAGCGTTAAGGCATCCAGTGCCTAGAGCTTCTTGTCCGATATAAAGATGACAAAATCCACCAAATCTTTGCTGAACATAAAGCTGGGAGACTTTCTCCTCAAACCTACGACAAAGAAGCATATCTTTATAAAATTCAATACATTGCTGTTTTGTTATTTTCATAATTATTTTATCCCATCTACGACAAAGTCAAAATCCATCTTACTTGTACCACGAAAAATAAGAGGATGCTTATTAATTAAAAGGTTTAAATAGTCATGCATACTATAGTCTAAAAACAACGGCTCATGATTAAAATAAATGATAACAAGTGGATTAATGATAGCTGAAGATGTGATAAAATCACCCTTCATAATAGCATCGTAATAGCTCTTCCAAAGTTTGGGGTTTTTCTTAACAGCTACATAAGCCTGTTTATAAGCATTGGTATATTTCTTGTATAAAGCTGATGATTTATACATAGCATCTCTATCTTCCAAGGATAATCCAAAAATAAGAAAAGATCCAAGAGTGATAAAGAAAACGAAGGGGAGCATAGTAAAGAAAGCCTTCCCTAATTTATATCGAGACAAACCATTAACTTCAATAATATGATTTAAGCCAGCTAACCATTCAATAAAAAGTTTAGGGTTAGATTTGAATCCTTTTGTTAATTTTAGGTGAGATTCAAAAATATGTGCTCTAAAATCATAAACATTTTGTTCATATTTCTTACGCTTTTGTGTGGTCTCCTGTACTTTTTCCTCAGTTAGAGCCTCTCCTGTGGCATCAATATAAGAAAGGCTAATATTACTATCGGCTTTTTTGCTGTTCATGAAGTCAATAAGTAACACTGCAACATTAGCTTCTTGTGCACGCGGCTCTTCTAAAATTCTCTTCATAAAATCGAGAAAATTTTCTCTAGAAGTGGGATACTTTTTCCACAGTTTCTCCATGTCAGAGTAGCTAAAAATATTAAATCCGTGTTCAAAAGTAATTCTTTGGTAAGAAGGAAAATAAATAACTTCTCCATCTTGGTGTAGGCCTTGTATAGTATCCGTGAAAAAAGAATGTAAAATATCTGAATTGTTTTTTAACTCAATAACAGACATCACAAATTTAATGATAGAAGATACAAAACCTGTGATTTTGAGATAGAATACAAATTCGTCAGTAAAAGTTTTTTCTCTCTTGTTTTGGTATGAAGGAGGAATCTGAATATGATTTTCTCCATCTCCTACCCCCACCATTTTACATGCAGGGGTAGATGCTGGGAAAGGAAGATCTTTATCAATCACAGGAAATTGATAAAGATGAGTCCGTTCTCTTAGGGGTATGCTTTCTAAAGAACCATCCAAAGTAGGCACTAAAACCAAGGATGTCAGAGAATCAGGTTCATTATGGCATTCTAATCCTGTGATAATATGATCACCCCAGTGATGAGACCCATCTGGTAAGAGTATACGTTTCTGAGAGTTAGCTAAATAGAATCGAGCATTTATAGAAGTGGGTAAGGAGTTATCATTTAAATTAAGAGAAGACTTGTTATTTGTTTTAGAGGAAGTTCCACAAGATAAGAGTAATAATATAAATATCATTGATCTAAATCCTGTGGTGGTAGTGGTAAAACAGAATATTTAACATGTACTTTACTGAGGTAGGATAATGGATAATGTTCGATTAATGGGAACAAATCAATAGGATTTCGAGATATAATATCAAGAAGAAATAAAATCATAAGTTTTCTCTCTATCACGACATGATTTTGATTAAAATTTTTGACAACGGATTCAAGTTCAGAGAGAGGGGTATTTACTTTTTTCCAGTGATTATAGAAAGCACTTCTTACATAAGCTTCCTCTGATGATTGAATAGCATCGAATGCTCGCCAAGCAAACCAAACAAATGTCATCCACGTAAATGGCCATAAAACAGATGATTTGAGGCGTCCTACCCATTCAATATCTGCAATATATTTAGGTTGATTTTGAGGGTAACTCACGGATTCTCTTTGGAGAGTTTTAGGATAAAGAGCTATCATTTTGCGAAAAGTATTAAATTCATTCATATCAGGAGTTTTAATTTTTTCCATATTAAAAAAAACTTCATGAGTTCTTAATCCAAATTTAACAGCAGCAAACATAATTGAAAATATATCAGTAAAATCTGAAACAGACTTAAGATTCCAGTCAAAAGGACGCTTAGAATTTCTAGGAAGTATTGTAAAGGCTCTGCCTTCTTTGCCAAGCATGATTTTACAGTCACGATTTTTGGATTTAGGCATAGAAATAAATTCTGAGAGATGAGTTCTTTCATCAAGAGCTTTATAGATAACATCTGATTTATTATTACTATCATCATCATTTTTTTGATTGATAGGTATCAAATGATGTGGGTTTGGATGCTCTCCTCTACAAATAACAATATACAGAGAGATTTTATCTGGAAAGTCGGGAACTTGTTGATAAGCTAGATAGGCTCTTTTGATTCCATGTACGCCATTATATGTGATAGCATTGGTACGAGATACAGACGTCGAACAACGAACAAGTAAAAGGGTAAAAAATAAAAAACGCATGTGTTTAAAATCAATTTATAAAAAATATACTAAAATTCCAACCCTTTTTTTGAGAAAAGTGGCAAATCGATTTTCGCCATATATAAAGGGTAGATGGCGATTCCATAAAACAGTATCTTAAAAACAGTATTTTAAAATGTAGGAAAGGTTTAATCACGATGAAATATATGAATTCTATAGCCTATAAGTGGATTATGGCTCTGACTGGATGGGCTTGGGCTCTTTTTGTTATGACGCATATGATAGGTAATATGTTAATATTTTCAGGAGCTAAAGCGTATAATACCTATAGTCATTTTCTAGTTTCTAACCCTTTAATTTATATAGCTGAAGCAGGTCTAGTTCTTACAATTCTAGGTCATTCTTTTACAGGTCTTTTTCTTTTTTTTAAAAATAGATACTGCTCTAAGCCGCTTACCTACTCAGTCAAACCTACAAGGAATAAAGGAGCTTCATTTTCTTCTCAATCCATGGCTTATACGGGAAGCTTTATGTTGGCTTTTCTCATTACACATTTGATCACTTTCAAATATGGAACATTGTATATGGTAAAATATGAGGACAAAGAAATGAGAGATATCTTTCGTTTAGTTGTAGAAGTGTTTCATAATCCTAACTATGTCATTTGGTATATTATATCTCTTTTTTTTGTGGGTGTACATTTATCCCATGGAGTGTCTTCAGGATTTCAATCTTTAGGACTTATCCATGGTAAATCTAGAAATATTATAAAAATCATAGGTTATTTTTATGCTATTATTGTTGCATTAGGTTTTATGGCACAGCCTATTTTCATGTATTTTTTTTATAGAGGCTAGATATGTTAGATTTTAAAAGTCATATTCCCAATGGACCATTACAAGACAAATGGTCTAACCATAAATTTGAAAGTCATCTTGTCAATCCTACTAATCGGAGAAAACATACAATTCTGATTGTAGGAACAGGATTAGCAGGCTCTTCAGCTGCTGCAAGTTTAGCTGAAGCTGGTTACAACGTTAAAATATTTGGAATTCATGATTCACCACGAAGGGCGCATTCTATAGCTGCACAGGGTGGTATTAATGCAGCTAAAAATTACCAAAATGATGGGGATTCTGTTCAAAGATTATTTTATGACACAATTAAGGGAGGAGATTTCCGTGCCCGTGAAGCTAATGTTTATCGGTTAGCAGAAATTTCAGTTAAAATCATCGATCAGTGTGTGGCTCAAGGTATTCCATTTGCCCGTGAATACGGAGGTCTTCTCAGCAACAGATCATTTGGAGGAACTCAAGTTTCCCGTACATTCTACGCTCGAGGTCAAACAGGACAACAACTCCTTTTAGGAGCTTATCAAGCTTTAGAGAGGCAAGCTCACGAAGGAAGAGTAGAAATCTATCCTCGAAGAGAAATGATGGATGTTGTTAAAATCAATGATATTGCCCGAGGCATTATTGTGAGAAATCTTGTGACCGGAGAACTTGAAAGATACGCTGGAGATGCCGTTGTCCTTGCAACTGGTGGATATGGTAATGTTTTTTATCTTTCGACAAATGCTAAAGCTTCTAATGCTTCTGCTGTATGGAGAGCCCATAAAAGAGGTGCTGCTTTCGCAAATCCTTGTTTCACACAAATACACCCCACTTGTATTCCAGTATCTGGAGATCACCAGTCAAAGTTAACTCTTATGTCTGAATCTTTAAGAAATGCGGGACGTGTTTGGGTACCTCTCAAGAAGGGAGATAATAGACCTCCCCATCAGATTCCTGAAAATGAACGAGATTATTATCTAGAAAGAATTTATCCAAGTTTTGGTAATTTAGCTCCACGGGATGTGGCATCTAGAGCTGCTAAGCATGTTTGTGACGAAGGTAAAGGCGTTGGCTCTTCTCATCTTTCTGTTTATTTAGACTTTGCTGATTCTATTAAAAGAGAGGGTCATGATAGTATCCGTATGAAATACGGCAATCTTTTCGATATGTATCAAAAAATTACAACAGAAGATCCTTACAAGACTCCTATGCGTATCTATCCTGCGGTTCATTATACTATGGGAGGATTATGGGTAGATTATAATCTTCAATCTACATTACCCGGTTTATTTGTTTTGGGTGAGGCTAATTTCTCAGATCATGGAGCGAATCGTTTAGGAGCATCTGCTCTTATGCAAGGTTTAGCCGATGGTTACTTTGTGATTCCCGTAACTCTACCTAATTATATTGCGACTCAAAGCATCGTTAAAGTTGATACTCAACATCCGAATTTTGCTGAGGCTGAAAATGAAGTCAAAAAA
Organism: Silvanigrellaceae bacterium; assembly: GCA_947457515.1. Lineage (GTDB taxonomy): Bacteria > Bdellovibrionota_B > Oligoflexia > Silvanigrellales > CANGWC01 > CANGWC01. The sequence goes on along the minus strand of CANGWC010000001.1, from coordinate 58,966 downwards.
ACAACTTCTCAACTCATCAAGATTAAAGGAACTCAGACTGCTGAAATGTTTCATAAGCGACTTGGGAAACTTATGTGGGATGATTGTGGGATGTCTCGGAATGAATCAGGCCTTAAGAAACTTCTCGAAGAAATTCCTAAGTTAAAAGAAGAATTCTGGAATGATATTCTAATTCCTGGGGATGAGAATCAACTGAATAATGAATTAGAAAAAGCAGGCAGGGTCGCTGATTTTATGGAATTAGGTGAACTTATGGCAAGAGATGCTCTTGAAAGAAAAGAATCTTGTGGCGGCCATTTTAGGACAGAATATCAAACATCAGATTCTGAAGCATTACGAGATGATGAAAAATTTTGTCACGTGGCTGCTTGGGAATACAATGAAAAAAATTCTATTCGTCATACAGAGCAACTTAATTTTGAAAACATTCATTTACAAACTAGAAGTTACAAATAAGGAAAAATATGAGTCATCAATATCATCTTAAAATTTGGCGTCAGAAAAACTCTCAATCGGAAGGTAAATTTGAGAATTATTCCATAGATAATATTCATTCTGATATGACTTTATTAGAAATGTTAGATGTCTTAAATCAACAACTCGCTATTAAGGGAGAAGATCCAGTTTCCTTTGATCATGATTGTCGAGAAGGTATCTGTGGATCTTGTTCTTTAGTTATTAATGGTAATCCCCATGGACCAGATTCAGGAACAACATCCTGTCAGATTTTTATGAGAAAATTTCCTAATGGTTCACAATTAGTCATTGAACCATTTAGGGCAAAAGCATTTCCTCTCATTAAAGATCTTGTTGTGAACAGATCTGCTTTCGATAGGATTATAGCAAGTGGTGGTTATGTTTCTGTAGATACAGGGTCTTCCGTAGATGCTAATGCAACGCCTATCTCTAAAATAGCAGCGGAAATGGCAATGGACTCTGCAGCATGTATTGGTTGTGGAGCTTGTGTTGCTGCTTGTCGTAACGGTTCTGCAATGCTTTTTGTGGGAGCTAAAGTGTCTCACTTAGCCCTTCTTCCTCAAGGAGATCCTGAAAGAAGTCGTCGAGTTCAAAATATGATGACTCAAATGGATGATGAAGGTTTTGGAAGTTGTACAAACATGGGAAGTTGTGCAGGAGCCTGTCCTAAGGATATTAGTTTAGATAATATCGCACGACTCAATCAGGAATATATGCGTTCTCTTCTTAAAGGATAATTGTGTATTTTATTCTGACTCTACTTTGTTTCTATCCTCTTTACTCCGATACATCAATTCTTAACAAAAGCACTCAAAGATATGAATCCTTAGATACATTTGCTCAGGTTTTAAGGCTCTTAGAATCTGCTTATGTAGATGAAGATTCTGTGAAAGATAATAAAATTATCGATAAAGTCATAAAAAATATGGCCTCAGATCTTGATCCACATACAAGAGTTTTAAGCCCTTCAGAACTTAAAGAACTCAATCAAGATACTTCAGGTAAATTTGGAGGCATTGGGGTTTCCATTACATTAGAAAAAAAGAAAATCGAAGTGATAGATGTGATGCCTAACTCTCCCGCAGAAAAAGCTCACCTCTTACCCGGTGATATACTGACTAAAATTGATGAACTTTTGATTACAGCAGATAACTTAGAGTTAGCCATGAATCATCTTCGAGGAAAACCAGGATCTACACTTCAAATTGAATGGTTAAGAAACAAAGTGATCATGAAAGCCACTTTAAGAAGAGAAGTCATAGAAGTTGCTAATACTTATGATGCGGAATTATCCTCAGGGTTTTTCTATATTAAGTTGAATAGTTTTCAAGAAGATAGCCCTGAAAAAATACATCAAATTCTTTTAAAACAAGAAAAAAAAGGCTTAAAAGGTTTGATTCTTGATCTGAGAGATAATCCCGGAGGTCTCTTAAATTCTGCCGTGAAAATAAGTAACCTTTTTGTGAATTCAGGTATCATTGTCTCTACTGTAGGAAGAGATCCTCAAAAACAAGAAGTTGAATATGCAATTCAAAATTATGCACATCCTTACATGCATCTTATTGTTCTTGTAAATGGAGGTTCTGCCAGTGCCAGTGAAATCGTCGCTGGTGCTTTACAAGATCATAAAAGAGCTCTGATTGCCGGAAGTACCACTTTTGGTAAAGGCAGTGTTCAATCAGTGTTTCCCCTCAGTAATGGAGGAGGTTTGAAAGTCACTATTGGACGTTACTTTACTCCTAAAGGTAGAAGTATACAGGCAAAGGGCATTACCCCCGATCTGTATTTAGATAATCAATCAAATTTAAAGCAGTCGTTTCTAAAAGAATCTGATCTTAAAGGTCATATAGAGGCTAAAGATTATATTGAGCAGAAAGATGAAAAAGTTTTTTTAAGCTGGCCTAAAAAGCTTCAGGAAGATCAGCAATTAATGGTAGCGTATCATTTTATGAAATCATGGATAGGAATGAAAAAATGAAGGGAATTTATACAGCTTTAATCACACCTTTTGCTGAAGATAAAATAGATATTAAGGCTTGGCATAAAATCTTAGATTTTCAAAAGAAGAATAAAGTTCATGGTGTTGTTGTGGGAGGCACCACAGGAGAGAGTCCGACTCTGACTGATGAGGAACTTACAGTATTAATATCCGTTGCTTTAGAATATCAAAGTTCTGATTTTAAAATCGTTTTAGGGATAGGAGGAAATGATACGATTCGTACCTCTGCGAAAGCTCAGATAATTTTAAGTAAACTTAAACAAAAACCTGATGCTATTATGTCAGCAACTCCCTACTATAATAAGCCACATGCTGCGGGGATTGAAGCACACTTCAACCATCTCGCTAAAACTATTTCCCCAATATCTTTATGTCTTTATAATGTTCCTGGAAGAACCGGGGTTCACTTAGAACCAGAATCATTTGCAAGAATTATAGCTCAAAATTCTAACTGTAATACTTTAAAAGAAGCTAGTGGGAACCTTCAAACGACAACAGATTTTATTCAAGTTTCAAAACAATTCAAAGACGTAAATATCTTATCTGGAGACGATCCTCTTTTTATTCCGGGTTTGATCTGTGGTTGTCAGGGAATCATATCTGTTTCTTCAAATATGATTCCGCACATTCTTAGAGCTGTTTGGGATGCTTTTGAATCAAAAGACTTTGATAAATTAAATCAGTTTCATTTAAGTCTTTTTAAATTTCATCAAGTATTATTTTGCGCGCCTAATCCTATTCCTGTAAAATGGTTGATGGAAAAGCAAGGTTTGTGTCATGCTGAGTACCGTTTGCCACTTATGACTTTAGAAGCATCATTACACTCTAAAGTTATGAATGCATGGCAGGAGGTTCAGAACATTGGAATATCAAGCATACCTTAAATTAGAATCTAAAGTTCAAGTTGAAAAAGTCTCTTTAAAGGGGGGTGGAGTCCTTATCCTAACGGGACCTTCCAGTTGTGGCAAAGGTGAAGTTGCTGCTGCTTTAAGAAGAGTGATGTCGATCCCTAAAGAAGCACATCTTTCTATGGGAGAGATCTTAAGAAGTACCTTTCAACGAGCAAAAGAAGATCAAAATTATTCATTAGTTCTTCAAGAGAAGTATCAGATCAGTCAGTCTACAAATATTTTTGAATGCTTAGATACAACTCCAGACTTAACTCGTAAAGTTTTAAGTCATCATGAAGCTTTAGCTAAATATTATAACAGAGAAAATGTTCATCAGTTTCTTTCACAAGTTGAATGGTTAGAGTTCTGTACAATACAAGGACTTTTAGTCCCTAACCGATGGACGCAAAGTTTTTTAGAGTCATATATTGAAACTTCAACGTATTTAAGAAATCAGCCCTTTATTTTAGATGGATATCCTAGAACCGTTGTTGCTGCAGAACATCTGATCTCTATTCTTAAAAAATTTCGACTTCCTATTATCAAAATTTTACATCTGAGTATCAGTAAGCAAGAAATGATGAATCGAGCTTTACAGCGAGGAAGAGAAGACGATGCTCATGCTTCTCTTATCAGTAGATATCAGTTTTATACCGAGAACGTACAACCCAGTGTGGATTACTTAAAAATACAACTTGGTACAGAATCCGTTGCTTTAATTGATGCTCATCAACCTGTTTATGTAAAAGATGTTAATGGAGAATTAAAGTTAAATTTACAACAGTCTATTCACAATGTTGTTGTCAGTGCTCTAAGGAGTTTGGGAGTCCCCAGAGTTATTATCAGAGATCTCTTGTCGTCGGATACGTTTCTGGATTAAAAAAATATTTTTTAAACATTGAGAAAATTCTCTTTGAAGCTGAGCGGTGTAGATGGGAGAAATTTTTTTATTCTTATCTTTAAAAATAGTATCCCGTAAAATAACGTTTTGAATATTACCTAATTGTTTAATATTTTTATCCAGAAGATATTGTAGTTTATTCATAAATGAATTGAACCTATGTAAACTCAGTTGTCATAATCTTATCGGTATTATTATTTTTTTTTTGATTAGAATGTAGAAATGAATCGAAAAATGACTGCAAGATTTGGAGAAATCGAATATGATGATACAAATATTCTCTATTTTTCAAATGGAATCATAGGGTTCCCAGAGCTTCAGAAGTTTGTATTATTAGATCACGCACGGAAGAATTCTTATTTTCAGTGGATTCAATCTTTAGATGATGATGATTTCGCTTTTGTTATTGTGGATCCCAAACATCTTAAAATAGATTATAAAGTTCAATTAGAGAATGATGACGCGCTTTTCTTAGGTATAGAGCACCCAGATGAAATTTGGGTAGGTGTCATCGTCAATCTTTACCCTAAACCAAGGTTAAATTTGAAAGCACCCCTTATTGTGAATCATAAAACAAGACAAGGGAAACAGATTATAATGCCAAACTATCCACTTCGACATGACATCGGGCGTAATCTGTCAGCATTTCTTTAATTTTCTTAGGGAGATGAGGATCAAGATGAGGAAGAGACCAAAGCCAATTTCCTCTAACTGTACCTGGAATATTCATACGATGTTGATGATCTAACTGAAGCCAATCTTGCATAGGGATAATGGCAGTTGTACTCACACTCCCTAAAGTCATACGAATCATAATATCAACAATATCTTTGCGGATAGGATGTTTAAACCCACCATATCTCATCAGTTTATTTTTCATAATAGGAGTCGCATTTTTCTGCCACCAACCCAAAGTCGTATTATTATCGTGAGTTCCCGTATAGCTAATACTTCTTGTAATATGATTATGGGGTAAATGAGGGGAAAGACTATTTAGGTCAAAAGCAAACTGAAGGACATTCATGCCGTCTAGATGAAAGTGATTTTTTAAAGTGATGACAGGATCATCAATATCGCCCAGATCTTCCGCAAACATAACACTATGCAAAGGTCTAGCTAAGGACCCTTCTAAAGCCGATAAAAACTCTTTACCAGGAGCTTTTACCCAGTAGCCATGTTCTGCTGTAGCCGCAGGACATGGAGTTTCCCAGTAAGCTTCTAATCCTCTGAAATGGTCAAACCTTAATCGATGACAGTAGGTCAAAGATGTAGAGACTCTTTTGATCCACCAGTCAAATCCAGTAGCAATATGATTATCCCATGCGTAAACAGGTGTTCCCCATAATTGTCCTGTAGGTGCGAAACTATCTGGAGGAGCGCCAGAGAAAAAGAGAGCTTCTCTGGTTTCTGGATGTAATTTAAAAAGCTCTGGATGTGCCCAAACATCAGCACTATCTCCGCTGATATAATAAGGAATATCTCCCCAAAGTTCGATCCCTTTTTTCTCACAAAGAGCACGAAGATTTTGAGCCTGCTGGAAAAAACACCACTGTAAAACTTTAGTTTTACAAATAAGTTCTTTATGTTTTTCTCTCAGTTGTTCTAAAGCTTTAGGCTCTCTATTACGAAGAGCTTTAGGCCATTTCCACCAAGTTTTTTTACCATGTTCTTCTTTTCCTGCTACAAAATCAGCATATTCTTCTAACCAAGGATTCAACTTTTCAAAAGCTTCCACAGGTTTCATAAACTGAGAAAGATCAGGATTAAGATTTTCAAGGATCTTTTTTTCGAAAAGAAGAAGATGATCTCGATAACTTGGATAAATTTCAATTTCCTTCTCAAGGAGACCTATGGAGACAAGTTCTTGAGTGTCTAGAAGACCAATATGTCCTGCGAAAGCAGAAATACTATTATAGGGACAAGGATTATCTCTTAGGGCATTTAAAGGAAGGATCTGCCAGACTTTTTGTTGAGACTCTTGAAGCCAATCAATAAATTCCTCAGAACCTGATCCTAAGTTTCTTTGAGGAAGGGAAGTGATATGAAGAAGTGTTCCAGCATTTCTCATGGAGCCTCCAAGAGGAATCGAACCTCCGACCCACGCATTACGAATGCGTTGCTCTACCATCTGAGCTATAGAGGCAAAGTGTTTATGTTATGGTGGCATCTCCCAGAATCGAACTGGGGACACGTAGATTTTCAGTCTACTGCTCTACCGACTGAGCTAAGATGCCTAAGATAGAAGATATACAAGAAATTAATGGATTTGCAAATTATTGAAGAGCTTTAAACCATCGATCCCCTCTAAATTGAGGTAAAGATAGGCCAGGTTGAGGGATGGTAGAGAAGAAAATAGATAAAGCTCTACCATAAACTTTCTTAGATTCTACAAAGCCCCAAAAGCGGCTGTCATTAGATCCATCTCTATTATCTCCCATCACAAAAATTTTCCCAGGAGGGACAATTCTTTCTTCCACATCACCCTCTGTGGAATACACGGAAGGATTAGATGGAAGACCCCTCATACGATCTGCAAGTTGCAAAGTGATACGACGAATGGCTGAATCATGCTTCAATCTCATAATATAATGATCTGGTCCTAAGCCTTTTTCCTCATAAAGAGTTTTATCATCGGCAGACTCACCCATATCTTCTAAAATCTTTCGATCTAAAATCTCTATTTCTTCAATCGGCTTATTATTAATATGTAAAACACCTTCTCTAAAAGAAACTTTATCTCCTTCTATGCCCACAACTCTCTTAACATAGACTTCAGAGCCTTTAGGATATTGGAAAATGACAATATCTCCCCGTTTAGGAGTATCCCAAGTGAAAGTCTGGGTTTCCATAAAAGGAAACATCAGTCCATAAGCAAGTTTATTACAGAAAATATGATCGCCTTTTTTAATGGTAGGCATCATAGAACCCGTAGGTATGACATACCAATTGATAACCATAAACCTAATCAGGATTAACGCTGCCAACGTATAAAACGAATCAAGAAATACTTTAGTTTTTTTCCACCACATATTATTTTACCTTTAAATTTTGACCTCTTAACCCATTCCAAAAGTCTTTTGCGAGTACAGGACGTTTTCCAGGGTAATGTAATTGTCTCACAAATAAAACTTCTTCTTTTCCGCAGGGGATACCGAGTCCATATTTTGGATCAAAGAATACAGAATCTTTTCTTAAAGAATGATGTTCAGAAGAGGGAGGAATTGTTTCAATAATTTTAATAAGTTGATCTTTTTCGTTGAGAATAAAGTTTCCAAAAGTGCCAGGCCAGCCATAGAAAGCCCTCACTTTATTATGAAGTTCTAACGCTGAGAGGCTAAAGTTTAAAATGCCTTCTTCTTTTGAAATTTTAGGAGCTTTTGTGGCAAGAGCAGGATCTTGGATAGAAGACTCAATAGACTTACCCTCCAAAAAGCTAGGCAGAAGCTTATCTAATTCTTCTGCTCCTAAAATAAATCCTTTATTAAGAATATCTAAAGAATTTTCATGAGGAAGAATAGGGAATGTTCTTTGTTTGAGTAAAGGTCCTGCATCAATAGATAAAACAGTATGAACAATGGAAACTCCAGAGATGACTTCACCTTTTTCAATAGATCTTTGAACAGGGGAAGGTCCTCTGTATTGAGGCAATAAGCTGGGATGAATATTTAATGTTCCCAAAGAAGGAATATCTAAAAAAGCTTGAGGAAGAATAAATCCATAAGAAGCAGTTACACAAAGATCTGGTTTAAGATCTTTAATGATAGCTATAAACTCAGGGTCTTTAGGGTGATCCGGAGTGAATATTCTAAAGGGAAGAGTGGTAAAATAAGATCGCTTCTTAGTACATATACCTAAAATTTGGCAATGTTTTTGAAGTGCCTGAAAAACAGGTAGCGTGAAATCGGATGTTCCTAAAAAAAGAACAGATTTTAATGACACAACAAACGGTTAGATAATAAATTTAGCTATTTTTCATAGATCGTAGCAGCTAGACGCTGACGACCTTTGCTTCGTCTACGACGAATAACTTCTTTTCCGCCGACTGTTGCCATTCGGGCTCGAAAACCAAATTTTCTTTTTCTAACCCTATTGCTTGGTTGGTAGGTTCTTTTCATACGAATTTTTAATTAGCATAAAACTTTAATGTGATCTAGTGTAAAGCCATCAGTCTCCCTTAAAAAAAGGTTGAGACTCTCAAAAAACCCTTAAAAATCAGTCTTAGGAGAAATTATGTTTGTTATATGGGGTAAAAAGCCTGTAGAAGCTTATCTCAGTGTGCAAAAAGGCGCTCTACCCAGAGGAACAAAACTCAATGTTGTAGGCACAACTTTTGGAGATATTCAGAAAAAAGCCCAAGACAAAGGTGCACAGATCAAAAAGTTTTCCTCATCAGAGGATCCTCAGTGGCCAGCACCCATGGTTCACCATCAAAATGTCTGTCTCACTGTCAGAGACTTCCACTGGGAGATCCCTTGGGAAGAATCTATATACGACATAGAAGAACGCATTAAAACTCATCCTAAAGGCTGCCTAGGGATCTACTTACATCATGTGCATGATCCTCAAAATATGGGATCTATCTTTAGAAGTGCTGTATTTTTTGGAGTTAAGTTTGTTTTTTATCCTAAGAATAGACAGTGCCCCCTCACTCCAGCAGTTCTCAAAGTTTCTTCTGGAGCTGCACTGGGTTTAAACTGTGTGAATATTGGAAATACTTTTCAAACTCTTAAAGCTATGAAAGAAATGGGAATTTGGATTGTGGGAACTTCTGTAGATAAATCAGCCATTCCCGTAAAAGATCTTCCTAAAGACAGACCTTATGTTCTTGTTTTAGGAAATGAGGAACAAGGACTCTCTTCTTCTCTTCTTGATCAATGTGATTATAAAGTATCCATTAACCCTCCCGAGACACCCTTTTTTATTGATTCTTTAAATGTAGGTGTTGCCGCCGGGATCATTCTCAATAATCTTGTGTGAATTACCAATTTGTAGATAAAAAAAAACAAGCTAACGAAAAGTTTCGAACCCGGGAATTTAAAAAAACCAGGGCTTGGAAAGATAAAATAGCTCAAGGCATTTGTTATTACTGTTCGAAAAAATTCGAACCCCAATTACTCACACTTGATCACATTGTTCCTCTTTCTCGAGGAGGCAAAACAATAATAGGTAACTGTGTTCCTGCATGTGAATCCTGTAATAAAGCTAAAGGTTGTGACACTCCAGTAGATATTTTCTTTCGGTCATTATCTACTGAATCAGCAGGGGAATAGATTATAACTAGGGCTTCTAAGCTTATTTTGAGAATCTGTAAAAAAGACTCCAGGATTATTATCAATGACTTTTTTGACTGCTTTGCCCAGTTTTTTCTTTAAAGTTTTAAACTTATATCCTTTTAAAACTTCTGTTCTTAGATATTTTGGATTATTACAACGTCCTTTGCTGACTTTCCTGAAATGTTGAAAATTAGGATCTATATCTTTTATCGCTCTATATGATCCATAAATGGGTTTTCCATCAATAACCACAAGCTTAATATGTTTTCGAGAAGCCTGAGTTAAAAGATATTCATAAGGATTTTCAGGGCGTTCCTTTTTTTGGGATACTAAGAAGAAATCTGCAAAATGGCCTACCTTTAATTCTCCAATGGGGAGATCAAGAATCTCTTGACCTGCTGTTGCCATCTGAAAAATACGTTTTGGTGGAATATTCCAGTTTAATTTTTGAGATATCGAATAAGCTTTCTGCATTTCTTCCCAGAGGGAAAAAGAGCCTGTCAGGCTCCAATCAGAGCCTAATCCAATGGGGAAATCTATCATAAGGGGAATGGGATTTGTAATTCCATAAAGAGTGATATTTGATTCTGGAGACCATATAAAAGAAGCTCCTTGTTTTCCAAGGTCGTCATAATCTTTCATAGGTAGACCTATGGTATTAATGAGCACGAATCGTTTTGCTTGAGAGAAAACAAAAGGGAGAAAATCAGCTCTTTCTTGTATTGTATGGTCAAGTTGGCCTTCAGCAAGGTGTAAAAAAATTCTATGAAAGACGTTGGGATTTTCAGTTAATTTGAATTTTTCAGGGTCTTTCTTCCAACCGTCTATGTCCACAATATTGAGAATTTTTGGACCAATAGAGTGATCAGAATGATAAAAGTCTTCAGGATTTTCAATATTCCTAACTAGGTTTGATTGAATGCAGGGATTGATTTTTTGGGATAGTCCAGTGGCACCTTGAATCGTTGTGACTCCACCACTTAAAGCTTTAAGCTCAGAAAAAAGATAAGCATAACAAGCTAATTCATCAGACGCGCCTAAAAGTTCTTCAAACTCTAAAGCTGCTTTTTCAAGACCAACAGCAGCTTCTCTATAATCTCTTCTATGATTATACTTAGAAGAGATCACGGCTCGAGGAAGAGCATTAAATTTGAGATGATTATGGAAATCTATGAGTCCTGGAACGATGATATTATAAGTTTCTAAGCAATTATCATCCTTGTTATATGAAACGCGCTTAATCATTCCTTGATTTATATAAAGATTTTTAAACGTAATACCAGAGTGCCTACTGAGAACAGGGCCATAAATGCACCAAGATCCATCAATAGGAGATGCTTTGAGGTGGCTGAGCAGACAGGTAAATAAGAGTATTACCCACTTTAATAGGGTCATAAGTCTCTAATAGAGTTGGGTTTATACATTTTTTATCTAGAATCCAGGTACCATTCGTACTTTTAAGATCTTCAATCATAAGTCTGCCTAAGTGATCTATGGATACTTGAGCATGCTTACGAGAAATGCCTTCATCACCGGAAAGAAATGATTCTCTTCCAATAATATAAGGTGTAGGTAACAATTTCTCGTAGACGGTACCATTGGATAGAATGGCTCGCAAATAAATTTTATATTTTTTTATAATATTCATCTGAGCATTATAAATTTTAGGGTATTCTAGAGATTCTGAAGTTTTCCATAGGGAGTCTGATATCTTTTCTTCAGCCAAAGCTGGATCTTTAAAGATGATTTTTTGATTTCCTATCTCTAGAGTATCTTCTGGTTTAAGAAAGCCTTTTAAAACAGATTGACCATTGATTTTGATCCCAGTATGACTATTGAGGTCTGTGACAACAGCTTTTTGAGAGTATGATTCCCATTTAACATAACAATGAGGATCAGATATGCTAGGATCCTCCCATAGGATATGTCCTTGAGAATAACCCATAAAGACCATTTCAGAAGATATCAAAATATGTTTTTGCCAGCGGGAGTCAAAAAAATAATAGGGTTTAACTCCTAAATTTTGTTTAGGGACATTCATGATGGTAGAACTCAATAGTTAAAAATAAGTGATGGATTAAATTATGACAGATGGTAATCTATTTTCAACTCTCATATTCTCATTAAGTAGACTATGTCTCATGGATATGGGTTATATGAGTGAAGAACTTCATGAAGTTAATTTTAAGAGTGCTCAAAATAATATTGATATTTTGAATATGCTCAAAGATAAAACTCAGAATAATTTAACGGAAGAGGAAGACAAACTTCTTCAAAGTATTATTTATGATCTTCAATTGAAGTATGTTGAAAAGACGAAACAACAAAGCAGTTAAATAAAAGAATGATGAGATAGATATGGATGCAATGATACCTATTACCGTAATTGGTTTTGAAAAAATTAAAGATGAATTAAAACGTTTAAAAAACATTGAAAGACCTGCAGTGATTAAAGAAATCGCTACAGCAAGAGCATTAGGCGATCTTTCTGAAAACGCAGAGTGGCACGCAGCTCGAGAGAAACAAAGTTTCATTGAAGGACGTATTCAAGAGTTAGAAGGTAAACTGGCTCGTATTGAAGTGATCCCTCAAGGACAAGGTAAGTCGGAAAAAGTTGTTTTTGGTTCAACTGTTATTTTAAGAGATACCGATGAAGATGATGAAAAGAGATATAGGATTGTGGGAGATCTGGAAGCTGATCTTAAAACTCAAGCTATTTCTATTTCTAGTCCTTTAGCGAATTCACTTATCCACAAGAAAAAAGGTGAGTTTGTTGCTGTTCAGCTTCCTAGAGGTGAAAAAGAATACGAAATTATGGATGTTTACTTCGAGTAATCTTGTTACTCATGAGTATTCAAAACACTTCTTTTAAGAATATGATTCATCAAAGAATTTCTTTCATCTGGTGTAAAATTATTTTCTGCACACAACACATAAATTTCATGCATTAAGGATAGTGCTTTCTCTTCTGGCAAATTTTTAGGAAGTGCATCAATCGAGATGTAATCTGATCTTCCTCCGACAATCAGTAAAGCCGAGCCATCTTCTAAGGAGCGGAATTGAGAGTCTTTAAATATATCAATATTATTTTTATGATTAAGAGAATGGTCCAATCTAAACTCAAGAAAAGGTTTAAGGAGAACTAGATGATCTCTTCTATCTTCACTATCTAGTACGTCAATGATTTTAATGAGATGTACTTTTCCGCTATGAACCAGTAGTGGTTTCATGTGTTGGATTAAAATTAGATATTTTTCTAATTGTGTTTCAGTATAGGGTAAATCACTGGCTTTGAATTTTTCATGAATTGTAAGGATTACATTTTTGTGGATTCTAGAGATTACATCATTATACATCTCAGAATCTGAAATTCTAAATTCGTGGAGTTTTCCCTTCATGAATTTGAATACTAATCCCCAGTCAGTTAAATGATCAGGTTTTGGGAACTCAAATATCAAAATATTATTAGGTAGAATTTCTGTGTCAACGACTATCATAATATATGTATATTCAGAATTTAGACCATTAAGAGGTACCTTAAATTCAAAATCTAATAAAACTGTAAATGGTCTAATTGGATCTATATCTCTGGAAACCGCTTCAAAAAACTCAATTAGAGGCTGAATTAAACCATCTTTAATAGGGTGAGAAAGAGCTTCTTTAAATTTAGAACTCAAAGATTCATTCTCAAAAACCAGTAGTTTTTGTGCTATAATTTGTCTTGTAAAACTATACGTTTCAAAAGTTAGATTCGAAACAGCAAACAGATCCTGTATATGTACGATTATACTTAATAATAAAACAATTTTATTTAGTTTTTTCATGTTATTTTATTTATAATGATGATGTTATATTTACAATTAAAAAAGTCTAATATAAAGGTATTTTTTTAGTAAATTCATCATTCTTTTTTCTGAATTCAATGAGTATGAAAAATTAATCTTTATTTCAACAAAAAAATATAAACCTATTGGTTTATTCAATCCTCATAAGTATCAAGCAACAAAATAACAAACGTTATAATTTAATGATCAGGATATTTGTGATATATTTAAAGCATTGAAATGTAAGAGACAGAACAGTCTCTACAAGATATTGGTGACCCTAACGGGAATCGAACCCGTGTTACCGCCGTGAAAGGGCGATGTCCTAGCCTCTAGACGATAGGGCCAATACGCGTCAATATGACATAATTGAAGAAGCCTTACAAGGGAGTAAAAATGGTATTATCACCTCAGTTTTTCTATGAAACATATATTAAAAAGCTTAAAAACATCAGAAGTGGTCTTTCAAGACCTCTGACTTATACAGAAAAACTTCTTTATACTCATGTAGATAAGGTGCAACCAAGGACAAGAGGTAAGGACTATGAGGACTTTCATCCCGATCGCGTAGCGATGCAAGATGCAACTGCACAGATGGCGTTACTTCAGTTTATGTCAGCTGGCTTAAAATCTGTGGCTGTTCCCAGTACAGTACATTGTGATCATTTAATTTTAGCTCAAAAAGGAGCTGTTCAAGATCTTAAAGATGCAAATTCAGAAAATTCAGAAGTGTATTCATTTTTATCTCAAGTCTCTCAAAAATATGGCATAGGTTTTTGGAAACCTGGTGCAGGGATTATCCATCAAGTTGTTCTTGAAAATTATGCATTTCCTGGTGGAATGATGATTGGAACAGATTCTCATACCCCTAATGCTGGTGGTTTAGGGATGTTAGCTGTAGGAGTTGGTGGTGCTGATGCTGTGGATGTCATGGCAGGAATGCCATGGGAACTCAAATGGCCAAAGATCTTAGGAGTTCATCTCAAAGGTAAGCTCAATGGATGGGCATCTCCTAAAGATATTATTCTTAAATTAGCCGGGATCCTTACAGTTAAAGGCGGTACAGGTTTTATTGTGGAATATTTTGGAGAGGGATGTGAATCTCTTTCTTGTACTGGTAAAGCAACCATTTGTAATATGGGTGCAGAAATTGGTGCAACCACTTCTCTTTTCCCATGGGATGATTCCATGGCGAGATACCTTAAGGCTACTGGTAGAGCTGATTTTGCAAAAGCAGCTGGAGCTATAGCTGAGGAACTACAAGCAGATAAAGAAGTGATTCAAAATCCTTCTCAATACTATGATCAGATTGTAGAGATTGATATGAATACTCTAGAACCTCAGATCAATGGCCCATTCACTCCCGATAGAGCTCACAGTATCTCAGAATTCAAAAAAGCTTTTGCTACAGAGGATTGGCCAAAAGAATTGAAAGTGGCACTGATTGGATCTTGTACAAACTCTTCTTATGAAGATATTGAAAGAGTAAATCATATCGCTCTACAGGCAATAGCCGTCGGTGGCAAAGCCATAAGTGAACTTACCATTACTCCGGGATCGGAGCAGGTACGTGCAACCATTGAAAGAGATGGACAATTAAAGACACTTATAGAAGCTGGAGCAACAGTTCTTGCTAATGCTTGTGGCCCTTGTATAGGACAATGGAAAAGACATGATATTAAAGAAGGTGAGAAAAACTCTATTATCACATCTTTTAATCGAAACTTTACAGCTAGAAATGATGGCAATGCTCAAACATGTGCCTTTGTAGCGTCTCCAGAAACTGTTATGGCATTTTCATTAGCAGGGAGGTTAGATATTGATTTTACTCAAGAAGCAATCACTCTTCAAAATGGTAAAACTTTAAAACTCAAACCACCTACAGGTGAAGAACTCCCATCTAAAGGCTTTCTTGTAGATAAAGAAGGTTATCTTCCTCCTTTAGAGGACGGTCACAAGATCACTGTGACCATCGATGAAAAAAGCGAGCGCCTTCAAGTTCTAAAACCTTTCAAGGCTCCACAACTGGATAAAGACTTTAAAGATCTTGCGCTGCTCATTAAAGTAAAGGGTAAATGCACAACAGATCATATTTCTGCAGCAGGTAAGTGGTTAAGATTTAGAGGTCACCTAGATCGCATTTCTGATAATCTTCTTCTCACTGCCATCAATGCTTTCTCTGGAAAAATGAATGCAGTCCTCAATAGTCACACATCACAAGTAGGAGGAGTCTCAGAAACTGCTCGCGCTTATCAAAAATCCGGAATAGGGTGGATTGTCATTGGTGAAGAGAACTATGGAGAGGGATCTTCCCGGGAACATGCTGCAATGGAACCTCGATTTATGGGTGGAAAAGCAATTATTGTGAAGAGTTTTGCACGTATTCATGAAACAAATCTTAAGAAACAAGGTATGTTGCCTTTAACTTTTGCTCGTCCTGAAGATTATGATTTAATTCAAGAAACAGATACTTTCGATCTCAATGCAAAAGATCTTGCTCCAGGTAAAAATTTAACTCTAACCGTTAAGCATAAAGATGGAAAAGTAGATTCAATCTCTCTAAAACATACCTACAATGAGCAGCAGATTCAGTGGTTCCTTAAAGGAAGTGCGTTAAATCTCATTTCTGAAAAACAAAAAGGTTAAATGAATTTGTGAGAGAAAAGAAAAGTTCCTTATGGTTAGCAATTCTCCCTAGTGGATTATTTATATCCCTGATCGGATTACTCATATGGGGAATTCAAACCATGGATTATCCATGGGACTTTACATTTCTTCAAAGTTTTATTTGGAATGAAACTGGTCCCGGTATTTTATTACAGGGTTTATGGAATACTTTATGGATCAGTCTATTGAGTATTCTAGGTGGAAGCATTCTAGGTGTTATTTTTGGGATACTCTTAACTTTTAAAAGTAAGATTTTACATACAATACTTGTTTTTTATGTAGATGTTTTTAGAAATACTCCTTTTCTTGTACAGATCTATGTCATCTTTTTTGTATTGGGTACAGTCCTTCATCTTTCTGCATGGGAAGCAGGGATCTTAGGTCTTATTTTATTTTCTGCAGCATCTATTGCAGAACTTGTGAGAGGTGTTTTAGTTCAATTTGAAAAAGGTCAAATTATGGCTGCACAAAGTCTGGGATTAACTCCTCTACAAATTGCTTGGCATATTATCTTCCCCCAAGCGATGAAAAGAGTTTTGCCGGGTCTTGTGGGGCAATATGTTGCTTTGATTAAAGACAGTTCTTTGATTTCTGTGATTGGTATTGATGAACTTGCAAAAACAGCTTCACAGATAAGTGCTGTTACCTTTAAAAATTTAGAAACCTGGATTGCTGTAGCTTGTATCTATTTTATTATAAATACTTTTCTCACATCATGTTCCAGACTGTTAGAACGAAAGTTATAAGAGTTATTGTGAAAATTTTAGGACATTATCTATGGATTTAAAGAAACCCCTGATCTCTTTAGAGCATGTCTCTAAGAAAAACTCTTGGAATCAATCATCTCAAAAAGTGATTCTCAATGATATTTCATTTGAGGTATTTCCAGGAGAAGTTATTTCACTGATTGGTCCTTCAGGCAGTGGGAAGAGTACCTGTTTAAGATGTATTGGGGGGTTAGATACCATTACGGAAGGTTCTATTCGTGTTTGTGGTATTGATTATAATCAAAAGAACTTTGCAGCACATCTTCTTCGACGAAAAACCACGATGATCTTTCAAAATTTTGAATTATTTCCACATCTCACAGTAGAAGATAATGTTTCATTAAGTCTTAAAGTTGTTTTAAAAATTAAGCCAAAAGAAGCAAGTAACATAGCAAGAGAACTGATCCAGAAAGTTGATCTTCAGGGGTATGAAGATAAATATCCTAAAGATCTTTCCGGCGGACAAAAACAAAGAGTCGCCATTGCAAGAGCTTTAGCTTTAAATCCAGAAGTCCTTCTTTGTGATGAACCCACAAGTTCATTAGACCCAGAACTCGTGACAGATGTTCTAGATATCCTCACAAAGCTAGCTAAATCAGGCATGACAATGATAGTGGTCACACACGAAATGAATTTTGCTGCTAAAATGAGTCATAGATGTCTTTTTATGGATGAAGGTAAGATTATTGAATCTGGAAATTCTTCAGATGTTTTTAGATCACCTCAAACGGAAAGACTTCAGCTTTTTTTAAAAAGTCATACTTCACATTTTTCAGAGTAAATAGCTTTATGCCAGAAATTAATATCAACCTTGTTTCCTCGCAGACTCCATTATTACAAGATCATTTTGTATTTGACTTCTTTTCTTCTCTTGCCGGGAGATGTCCTAATCCACAATGGTCTAATGAGATCATTCCTCTTTTACTGAATGTAAGATCTCAGAATATTTCTCGAATTTTCTCAGTAGATCAGGAACCTCCTACAGTTAAACCTTGGGAAAAAGAACCTACAGATAAGTTACAAGGAGGAGGAGTGATTTCGCTGATTCGTGGGACTTCTCTGGAAAAAGGAGCCATTAATATGAGTCTTGTTTGGGGGGATGAATACCCTTCTTTAGAGCCTCAGTATCAAGGGAAACCTTTTTGCGCAGCTGGTGTTTCTATCGTCATTCACCCCTATAATCCTTATGCTCCTATCGCTCATATGAATGTACGTGTTTTTTCTGTTGGCGATGAAGTTTGGATTGGAGGAGGTGCAGATCTCACTCCTTTAGTCCCAAGACAAGAAGATACAACTCTTTTTCATGATTCTATGAAACAAGCCTGTGATCAGTCTCCACAAGGAAATTATTCTGCTTTTAAAGCATGGTGTGATGATTATTTTTATATTCAACATCGTAAGGAAACCAGAGGAGTTGGAGGTATTTTCTTTGATTATATTCCTGTTAAAGACTCAGGAGATCTCGATCTTTTATCAGCAGTGAGCGATCAGTTTTCCAGTGCATATAGAGAAATTCTTAAGAAAACCATCTCAATGGATTTCGATTCTAATCTAAAAGAGAAACATCTTCATTGGAGAGCACGGTATGCTGAATTTAACCTTATTTATGACAGGGGTACTCGTTTTGGCTTAATGTCTGGAGGAAACCCAGAAGCCATCCTTTGTTCTATGCCACCTGTTGTAAAATGGTAAATATGGCTGAGTTTGGCTTTGGATTTATATCACTTGCACTTATCTTCTCAGTGTATTCGTTTGTTCAAGGTTTATTAGCAAGCTTTGCTCCTTTGCAGTCATTGAGTCGAGTCTCTCACCAAACAAGTGGTAAACGTTCTCTTTATCTTGTTTCTTTTTTTATTGGATTAGCTTCCATTATTCTATGGAATGGACTTCTGACACATGATTTTAGTGTAACTTATATCTTTAGAAATTCTTCTTTAGATATGCCTAAACTTTACCTCTTAACTTCTTTTTGGAGTTCACTAGAGGGAAGTCATCTTTTATGGACAGCGTTACTTTCTATTATGGCAAGTCTTTGCCTCATGACGGTGAATAAAGATAATGAACCTTTGATTCCGGGACTCGTGACTATTTTAGCAGGGACAATGATCTTTATGACGTTACTTTGTGTATGGGCATCTGCTCCTTTTGATAGACTCTTCCCTCCAGGTCGACAGGGACAGGGGATGAATCCTCTTCTCCAAAATCCTTACATGGCTATTCATCCTCCGATGTTATTTTCCGGGTATTGCAGTTTAGTGGTTCCTTTTGCATATACTCTCTCGTTACTTCTTTATGGAAAGTGGACAGAATCTTGGATTCAAGTTGTCAGAAGATGGGCTCTTGTGGCTTGGTCATTACTGACTGTAGGTATTTTCTTAGGAGGAAAGTGGGCCTATGTTGAATTAGGTTGGGCTGGTTATTGGGCATGGGATCCTGTAGAGAACAGTTCTTTTATGCCTTGGTTAGCTTTGACTTGTAGTCTTCATTCACTTCAAGTGCTTGATCGCATGGGTCGACTGCCTCGTCTGACTTTCTTCCTTTTAATGATGCCATTTAGTCTCACTTTCCTAGGAACATTTATCACTCGATCGAATATTATTAGCAGTGTGCATTCCTTCGCTGAAAGTTCTATAGGTCCTATTTATCTCACCTATGTCTTGTTTCTTTTCAGTGTCTCTTTAATCACACTGGCCATCAGAACTCCTCGATTTCAATTTCCTATCACAGCACCAATGAAACTTCTTTCTCGGGAAATGGTTTTATTATTGACTCAATTCTTCTTATTATTCCTTTTAGGATTAGTTTTCATTGGAACTCTTCTCCCTTTAATTGTTGAAGCTATTAGAGGAGTGAAAATATCTATCCAACAACCATTTTTTAATGCATTTATGCCTTGGATTGGAGTGAGTTTAATTATCTTAATGGGTTTAGGAAGCCTTCTTCCCTGGATGGGATCCCCTCCGCACTTTAAAAAAGATATCTCCATAGCTTTAATCGTTTCCCTCATTCTTTCTCTTCTCGTAACCTATTTTAAGAAAGCAACATTTATGCAGTGGGTAGGATTTGAAGGTATTTTGTTAAGTGGATCTCTTTTAACCATAGATTTTATCAATAAAATGAAACTTTGGAGAAATTATTTCAAACATAATCGTCGGTATATTGGAAGTTTTTTCATACATATGGGTTTTCTCTGTGCTGTATGGGGATTTTTAGGTAATTATGGAGGAATAGATCAAGAGTTTAAGCTTCTCCCTCAAGAGACATTTGAATTTTTTGGTCACCACTTCACCTATGAAGGCCTTCAATATCAAGAAGGATCTAATGTGAAAATGGTCGGAGCTAAGATCAAAGGGAAAAATGATTCTGGAGAGTTTCTTGTGGAACCTTACCGAGCTAAATACACAAACCGAGAGGAATGGTTCCATGAAGCAGGAGTTTACTCAACTTTTTGGCATGATATCTATGGAGTTTTAGGATCGTTTGATCTTAAAACCGAAGAAGTGTTTCTTAAAATACATATTAATCCATTGGTAAAATTTGTATGGGTGAGTTTATTTTTGATGTTATTAGGGGGATTGATTTGTTTCACTCATAACTTAAAATGGTTACTCGTTCTTGTTTTAAGTATCACAACTTTTCCCGGACATAGCCAAGATCTGATTCAAAACATAGGCAAAGAGTTACGATGTCCTACCTGCCAAGGGGTCAGTATCTTAGAAAGTGAAACACCACAAAGTATAGCGATGCGTCATGAGGTAGAAGAGCAGGTAGCCAAAGGTAAGAATAAAGAAGAAGTGATTCAATATTTCTTAAATCGTTACGGAGAATGGATCTTACGTAAGCCCAGTTTTAGTAGTCCTGTGGGAATATTCTTTTGGGTGATCCCGACTTTAATTCTGATATTAGGTCCGGGGATATTACTTTGGTTACATAGAGATCGAAAAAGAAAAGAAAAATTCTTAAGAGATTCTATTTTAGAATATACCGCCAAAAATAAAGAAAAGTTACTTAAACTGTGATTGTACTTATATTCTTCTCATTGGTATCAACTTTATGTATAGGTATTTTAGGACTACCGTTTCTTCAAAATAAGAATTTTATACCAGATAGTTCTCAAGATGAAGATAAGGAATCTCTTCTCGAGGAAAGAAATTTACATTGGAAAAAATTTGCAGAAGAGTCATCAGAAGAGAATTTTGAAAAGCTGATCACTGTTTCCCGAAAACTTTCTTTGAGAAACCTTCCATTTTTTCCACTGTTGATCATGTTTTTTGTAAATATTGCCTTTGCTAAAGACACTCCAAAAGAAACTCAAGCGGCACCTATTTTAAAGCAGTGGTCACAATCAGAGAAAGATGAATCCTATGTTTCACTCATTCATGAAGCCATTTTCTTTGCGGGTCAAGGGAAACTCATAGGTCTTTATCGAGGCTATTTTTCTTTATATTCCCAAAAACAACTTCGTATTTTTGTGCCACTTCCTTACGGAGCGGATCAAGTTAAAGTCCTTGAACCACAGGGAGCTCAGATCTCATCTGAAATTGTAGGAGATCATCAAGAATATTATCTAACCTATGATTGGACTCCACATCAGGAAAATACTTTAGCTCTCATTTATGAACTGCCGGCGTTAAATCAAAAGGTGAATATCACTTTCCCTTATGAATCAATACCGGGAGCTTTCTTCTTTAAGTTATCTCAATACCCTTCAGATCTGAGTTTAAAGACAGAAGGGCCAATTACCATGCAAAGAATAGAGATTGATCCCCGGGAAGGAACCGTTGAGAAATCCGCTTGGCAAGGAATTCGTAAAGGCATTGAAGGTCCATTCCCTCAATTTATGGTTGAGGGTATTCCTATCCCCAGAAGCCATCTGATTAAGGTGTTTCTTTCTTTGGGATTAATCCTACTGTTGGGGATCCTTTACCAAATTGTTCAAATGATTCGTATGCAGGGGTATAAGAATAAGGACTCTTGATGAGTTTTCTGAAGATCAAAAAAAATGTTCCTAAAAGCAGTGAACCTTCTAATATATTCATATCATTCTTAGGATCAAAAGCTAAAAGAGCAATACTTAAAGCTAACTGAATCAATAGCCAACATCCTAAGATAATCCAACGTGATACCCAGAATAAAGACCAATGTTGTAAGAAAAGACGAGTGGTCGTTTTCATTCTTGTGAAAAAAGGAGCATCGATTAACTGGATATCCCAAAATCTTAAGAATAAAGAAAGTGAAAAGATCTTTCCTAAAGCAAGATAATATAAAGGCATTTTATTATGAAAAAATAAGAACAAAACAAGATAAGTTAAAAAAACTCCACTCCAAATAAAGATCTTCCCAATCCCAATATGAGCATCTTGACCATAATGATGAAGATAAAGAGCAAGTCTACAAAGCACGATACTATAAATAAAAATAAATAAAGAAATTAAAGGAACAATAAAGAGCTGAATGAATATATCTTGGCTATGAGTGTATTCTAAAATAATTGCTTCACCAGTCATCATAATCAGATGTAAAACAAAAAGAGCGATGACAATAATTGCGAAGATAAACCTAAATCTAATGATTTGGCGTTGTTTTGTTTCCATATTGAGCTTCTTCGATCATAGCATAGATATTGAAGCCTTTTTTCGTTAAAAACTCTAGAAGTGAATTATAACTCACCCAAAAAAGCTTTGGATTTTTAAGAATTCCGCTGAGTTCAAAAGAATTTTTGGCTTTTCGATACATAATACGCTGAGTCATACTTACGAGAATTATGTCATAAAACTTAAAATATTCTTTATAGTTATATAAGTCATCTGTGATTTTATTGAAAAATAGATCATCAAAATCTTGAGAATTTGTGCGAACTCTTCTTATTCTTTCACATATTTTAAATATTTCATTAAAGATATGTTCAGCCAAATGATATTCACTGTATGACATGAGCAACCAGAGTTCTTTAGTATTTAATAAACGTATAATTTCAGATTTTAAATCCAAGACAATCATAGCCTCTTGGTAGAGTTCAAGATCTTTTTCAAACTCTGAGTAGAGTTGTGGATTCGAATCATGATTTGTAATTTCAGAATACGCGGTATACGGAGTAACGCTAAATAGCATTAGAATAAATAGATACATGAAAGTTCTTATATAATACGAATGAGATTAATAGAAGTCTTAATATTACTCCCTATTGAATTTCTCTTCTGTGTTCTTTTGAGGTAGAGGATTACGCCGTATTTAATAAAACAAAACTTAACTTTTGACAGGATTTTAATGTAATTATAGAATCAAGAACATCCCAAAAATATATGAAAATAAATAAGTTCGCGATTTTATTAATTTGCTCTACGCTAACATCGTTGGTGTATGCTAAAAACTTAGACAAGACAGTAACAGCTAAGAATGTGTCTTTAGTAGAATGGGATTCCCCTTAAGGAATTCACCGTTTAGAAGCCTCTAAATCAAAAGTAGATTTTTTTAAGCTGGCTAATCAATTTGAGAGCCAAAGAAATAAATTATACTGTGCTGTCACATCCACAGTGATCGTTTTAAATGCTTTAAGAGTCAAAGTTAAAGGAGCTGGTTTACCTTATGATAAGACTTCTATCCTCCCTAAAGATACAAAGTATTTTTCAAAGACATTCGATCCTTTTTTTGAAAGATATACTCAGGAAAATATTTTTTCAAAAAGCCCTAAAACTAAATCAGAGGTTTTAGGTAAGCCCTTTATCAAAGACAAAAAAGAGATCCAAAGTTTTGGTTATCAACTGCATCAATTAGTTGATCTTTTGAAAGCCTATGATCTTAATGTGGATATGAAAATTGTAGATGATAAGATTGATAACTCAACTATTAAGTCAGACCTTATTCTTAATTTAAAAACAAAAGGTGATTACGTACTCATAAATTACCATCGAAAACTTCTGGGGCAGGTAGGTGCAGGCCATGTTTCTCCTCTAGGTGCATATGATGAAGAGAGTGACTCTTTTCTGATTATGGATGTAAATCCCAATAATGCTAACTGGGTTTGGGTGAAGTCTACTGATCTCATTAATGCGATGCGTACAGTTGATGTCTCAGATAACAGAGGATACGTATTAGTTTCAGAACAAAAGACTAAGTAAACTTAAGTTTTAAAAGAATATAAATTAAAAATAAGACCCGCGTTAATTTATTGATGATTAAGGATCTCTTTAAATACAAATTCTAAGATATCTTGCTCTGAAGAGACAGCATAATCAGGAGGAATACCTACAAGTTCAAATTGAGCTTCAGGTAATAAGTTTTTGTGCTGTCTGGGAAGTCTAAGAATCAGTTTACTGTAGGGCAAAACAACAGCTCCCGCATTTCCATATTCATATGCCCCACCTGTATTTTGTCCTACAAGAGAAACATGAGGATGGTTTCTCAGTTTCAGTACAGTGAGTTCACAGGAAGAACCACAACCAGCATTCATAAGCACCCAAATTTTTTTAGGTTTGTGAGAAGGTATCAGTGAGACTGATTTTTTGAATTGAAGAGCATCAGAAGAGCCATACTGAAATTCTTTTATTTTTAAAGCATTCTTTAAATATCTTTCAGAATAAGAATTGATAATCTCGTTAACAGGAGGATCTTTAAGAAACACTTGTGGTTTTCCAATAAGCATCTCTACGATTCTATCTCCCATACGACTATCACCTCCGCTATTATCTCTCAGATCAAGAATGAAGTTTTCAGTTTTTTCTATAAGAGTCTCTTGAACTGTTTCTAAAAAATGATTCCATCGATCAGAAGAGTAAGGAGCAAAATCATAAATTTTAAGAATGGGAATGTTTCTTTTTATAATTAAAGACCAAGAATTTTTTGAGTTTTTGAGTTTACTCTTTTTAAAAGAATAGGATTTCAAATGAACGGGGCATGAAAAACCTAAATATTTTTGAACTATCAAATGGTTATCAGGAAATATTTTTAAATGGGATGCGATTTTTTTGCAAAAAGATTCAATATCGATATTTTGGGGTTCAATATTAGAAACAAGATGAATTTTAAAAGTATTTTTCTGATAATTGGTTAAAAAATCCCACCCTGCGTAAGCAATTTGAATGCTTTGGAGTACAATTTCTAGTTCTTTTTTTTGCTGATCTGGTGTTAAAAATTCTTGGCCATTTTTTAAATCTGATTCTTTTATTAAGGCAACGTCTGATTTTATATGATTTATTGAAAATAAAGCATAACTCAAACAAAGAGTGAATATAATAAAGGTAGATAGAGTGATTTTTTTGATTGAGAAACCTTTCGAAAAAGTATGTATGTCATAGAGTTATATTTCTTGTCTAGAAATTAAAATGACAAAATCTTTTAAAATTTTAACTAAAAATCATTGAATTTCTTTAAGGCATTGATAAATATATTGTTTTTTTGAGTAAATCAGTACTTTATTGAGATCGTTTGTTTTTTATGAAAATTCTGGGGTTGAAAAATTCAAATACTTGATTTTAATAGTAATTATTTTTTAAGGGTTATTGAGTATTACCTAAAATGTTGTTTTTTAAAAATATATTGATATTTTTTTTATTTTATTATAATTATTGGATGTCTAGGGAAATAATATGTTTTATGCTTTGGTTTTAGTACTTTGTTTTAAAATGAGTTTATTTGCTCAAAATCAGCCTTTTATTGTAACTGAAGTCAGTGGATTGCACTACTTTGATCTATCTCCAGAATATTTGGAAGAAATAAGAGCTTTTTATGAAACAGCAAGTTCTTATTATAGGAAAAATTTTAATTATTGGGGAATGACTCCTACTCAAGGAGGTTACCAATTTAAAACTATTGCCTCTCTTAACGGATTAATTTTTCCAGATAGAATAACTTCATTTTCAGATCTTGAAGACATATCTCGTGATTTAAGTTTTGTATTTGGGTTTTATGAAGTACGTGAAGAAAATAAGTTACCTCGGTATGTTACTCCGACTGTGGATTATTTCAACAATATTGCGCAAAGAATTAATGAGGATCAACAAAATCTTTTAATACCTTTGAAATTCTATAGAACTCCAGCAAAGAGATATTTATTTAACTATACTTATCCATTTCTCTATCAGGATTCTTTCCAGTATCTTTATCGATTTGCTCATGACGGTGCTTTACCAGTTGTAGATCCTCATTCGAGTATAGCTATGTACCTTCGTGATACTGCGTTTATGAAAGCAGGTATTGTCGTCACTCCCCCTCTTATGGTTAAAGTCTATCAAAAACTCGTGAATCACTTTTTGTTTTTTCTTCAGTACCTACTCAAGAACAAACATCTTCATAAAGATTATATGACTTTATATGATCTGGTGATTATGGAAATTGGAGCAGTAGTAGATTTTGATTTAGGTAACGTATTTACTCAATATCAAACACATTTAAAGTCTGATTATCATTTAGGTTCAACGTGGGGGCTACCGAATGTTAAAATGAGCCTATCTTTTAAAGAAATGTTATCAAATATGATATCTGATCTTGTCGCCCCTCAAGATCAAGTTTCGTTAAAGAAATCCATAACAATTGATATTCAAAATCTTATAAATAAATTTTTTGAGAGTGTTCCTGAGATGAACCCTAATGTGACTTTTTTACCTAGAAATGCAGAAGGTGAATTTATGAGATATCAAGATTTTTTAGACCTATCCAAAGAACAATTCAAGTTTTTGATAGAAAATGTGAAAATTGAGAAATAGATTTTTTTCGATTTAACCCAAGTGTTGCACTTCAGATGTGAAATGGGGAATTAATGACAAAATTTCAGAAATAATACATAAAAACAATATATTTTTAGAAAGATAGGAATCAAGATATGCTTTGTATCTCAAGCTTAAATAAAACATATCCTAATGGAGTTAAGGCTTTAAGCGATATTACATTAAAAATTGATAAAGGTATGTTCGGTCTTTTAGGTCCTAACGGTGCAGGTAAATCTAGTCTGATGCGTACTATAGCGACATTACAGGAACCGGATAGTGGTTCTATCACATTTGATGATCTTAATATTTTAGAGCAAAAAGATCAGATGAGAAAAATTCTTGGCTATCTACCTCAAGAATTTGGAGTTTATCCTACAATTTCCGCTGAAGATCTTTTGAATCACTTGGCGATTCTCAAAGGATTAGACAATCGAAAAAAAAGAAAAGAAGAAATTGATTATCTTTTAGAAGTTACAAATCTTTCAGAACATCGAAGAAAAAATTTAGGCACGTACTCAGGGGGAATGAAACAAAGATTTGGAATTGCTCAAGCTTTAATAGGAAAACCAAAAATTATTATTGTTGATGAACCTGTAGCTGGACTTGATCCCGAAGAAAGAGATCGATTTCATAATCTTTTAAGCACAATTGGTGACAGTGTTATCGTTATTTTATCTACACATATTGTATCTGATGTCACTGAGCTTTGTAATGATATGGCTATTATTAATCATGGCAAACTCTTGATTCAAAAATCACCTCTTGAAGCGATTGAGTTACTTAAAGGTAAGATTTGGAAAAAGATCATTTCTAAATCAGAGAAAGATCTTTATTCAGAAAAATTCCAAGTGATCTCTTCTCGACTATTCCATGGTCAGAGCATTTTAAAAGTTTTCTCTGATGATAAGCCTGACACATCATTTGATCCTATTGATGCTGATTTAGAAGATGTTTATTTTTCATTTATCAAAAATCTGATTTCTCTATAAAGAAAGAATATATGTTTTTACAACTCTTATGGTTTGAAATTAAAAATAGATTAGGAAGATTATCTGCGTTAGCTTATTTTTTAACCTATTTTATCATTTCTTTTCTTATATCAATAGCTTTTACCGGTGTCTTTAATGGGGTCAATGTTAACTTTGGTTTAAGTACTAAGCTTTCTTTAAACAGTCCTATAGTTATTAATTATATTGTTTCTTTGATGGGGTATTTTGGGATTTTGATTACCGCTCCTATTTTTGGCCAAAGTATTTATCAAGATTTTGAAACAGGATTTCATCAAATTATCTTTTCAACACCTATTAAGAAATCAGTTTATTTTTTCACTCGGTATTTAGGTTCTTTAATCTCTGTTGTGATGATCTTATCATCCATAGGTTTAGCTATTTTTATAGCAACTCTTATGCCTTTTATCGATTCTCAAGTCATATCTCAAAATAAGATTTGGTTTTACATTTCTCCTTATCTCTCCAATATCATTTTTAATACGATGGTATTTGGAGCTATTTTTATGGCTGTCGTTTCTTTTTTTAAAAAAATGATGCCTGTTTACGTAGCAAATATATCTCTTTTTACAGGATGGTTAATTTCTAAAAGTATCGTAAGAGAATTAGATAATAAATTCATAGCCTCTTTAATTGAACCTTTTGGGTTTCAAGCCGTACATCATATCACTCGATATTGGTCTATTGCAGAGCAGAAAACCAGATCGATCCCTATCACAGGTTATTTCCTTTATAATCGGATGCTTTGGTTAATTATAGGAAGTCTTTTTTTAGGTTTAGCTTACAAATTCTTTGATCCTTTTAAGTTAAATCAAAGTCGAAAGCAGAAGAAAAACAACCCACTCTTAAATAACACCCCCACATCCCCAAAAGTAAGGAATACAGATCTGATTTTAACGCCAGATTCTTTCAAAGTATTTTATCAATTGTGTCTTTCTGAATTTAAGCAGGTGTTCTCAAATATCTATTTTCTCATCATCTTATTATGTGGAGTCCTTTATATCTTTGCTGTCAGTGGTCAAGTTGATAAAATTTATGGGACCCAGGTCTTGCCAGTAACCTATCAAGTTCTTGAAGTTATAGGGGGATCATTTGCTCTTTTTATTTTGATTATCATGACTTATTACTCCGGAGAATTAGTTTGGAAAGATAGAGATCAACATATCTTTGAACTCATTGATTCAAAGCCTATTTCAAATGTTTACTTATATCTTTCCAAGTTATTTTCTTTGATCAGTATTCAGGTTTTTTTATCTATTCTTATTTTAATTAGCTGTGTTCTTATACAAATATTTAAAGGGTATTATCATTTCGAGTGGGATGTTTATTTTAAGCATCTATTTTTCTATGATTTTTTTCCATGGGTACTCTTAGGCATCTTAGCTCTTTTTGTACAGACAATATCTCCAAATAAATACATAGGACATTTTATCATGATCCTTTATTTTATCCTTTTATCATGGCTACCATCATTAGGATTTAATCATCATCTTTATTTAATTGGAATACTTCCTAGAGCTATCTATTCCGATATGAATCAATTTGGGACTTCTTTTTATCCATACATGACCCTTGCTATCTATTGGGGGTTTTTCCATTGTGGTGTTTCTTTATTTACCATTTTGCTTTGGAGAAGAGGGATGATCCTTTCTTTGAAAGACCGTATGAGTGAACTCAGATCTCGTATGAGGTCTTCTTATAAAGTTCTTATTATGGGAAATTTAGCTGGTTGGGTAAGTTTAGGGGTTTTTATTTATTATAATACAAATATCCTCAATACTTACCAAAATAAGGTGACTCAGGAAAGGGAACAGGTTGAATATGAAAGAACCTATAAGACTTTTGAAGAGCTCCCGTTACCCGAAGTTGTATCCGTTAATATCCAAGTAGATATCTTTCCTGAAACACAAAGCATGAATGGGAGTGGTACTTTTAAATACCGTAATCAGTCAAAGTACCCCATTAAAAGAATTCTTCTTAACTTGAATCAAGAATCAGAAGTCCTTGAGCTTGAGTGGAGTAAGCCTACAGATTTATCTAAATTAGATCAAAAAATGGGAGTTTGGATTTATGATTTTAAAGATTCTATTCAAGCTAATGAAGAAATAGAATTGGTTTTTAAAATTAAATACCAGCCCAAAGGATTTAAAAATTCTGAATTTTCCAAAAAAATAGTTGAAAATGGCACGTATTTTAGTGGGAATGATTTTTTCCCCATCATTGGATACCTTTCAGAACAAGAAATATCCGATGATAAAATTCGGACAAAATATCAGCTTCCTCATAAATCAAGAATGCATGGGATCAATGATCAAAAAGCACTCCAACAAAACTATGCCACTCAATCAGGAACATGGATTGATTTTGAAGCACAGATCAGTACATCTTCAGACCAAATCGCTATAGCACCTGGTTACCTTGAGAAAAAGTGGACAGATAATCATAGAGCTTATTTTAAATATAAAATGGATAAGCCTATTTTAAATGTGTATGAGATTTTATCTGCCCGTTATGATGTTTTTGAAGATTATTGGAAAGATATTAAAATAGAAATTTACCATCATCCTCAACATACTTTTAATTTATCTAGAATGATGAATGCTATTAAAAAATCTTTAGAGTATTACACTGAGAATTTTTCTTTGTATCAGTTTAAGCAACTTAGGATCATAGAATTCCCAAGGTATGCAACTTATGCGCAAGCATCACCTAATACAATTCCCTTTTCAGAAGGGATAGGATTTATTGCTAGAGTGAAGGATGGAGAAGAGGAAGGGATTGATTATCCTTTCTACATTACAGCTCATGAAGTTGCCCATCAGTGGTGGGCTCATCAAGTCATTGGTGCAAATGTACAAGGTTCTACCATGCTTTCTGAGTCTTTAGCTCAATACTCATCTCTTATGGTTCAGGAGAAAGAATATGGTCCACATAAGATGCAAAAATTCTTAAAGTATGAACTCGATAAGTATTTAGCAGGCCGAGCCCATGAATCTAAAAAAGAACTCCCCCTCATGTTAAATGAAAATCAACAATACATTCATTATGAAAAAGGAAGTTTAGTGTTTTACGCATTAAAAGATTATCTCGGAGAAGATACGGTTAACAAAGTATTAAAGCAATACATCAAGGATTTTGCTTTCCAAAATCCTCCCTTTACCCGTTCCATAGACTTAGTGAAACGTCTTAAAGATGTAACACCAGAAGATAAGAAATATCTGATTGAAGATATGTTTGAAAATATCACTTTTTACGATAATAGAACTGAGAATGTTTCTTATGAAAAATTAGATTCTGGTAAATATAAAGTGACTATTCTTTCTTTCAATAAAAAAACCAGAGCCGATGATGTTGGTCAGGAAAAAGAAATCCCTATGAATGATCTCATTGATATCGGCATTTTTGATAAAGAAGGTAAGATTCAATATCTAGAAAAACAAAAAATCAAAAGTGGACAGAATCAGTTTGTAATAGAGGTTGATAAAGAACCATCCAAAGCAGGAGTTGATCCTTTAAATAAACTGATTGATAAAATTTCAGATGACAACTGTATCAAAGCAAAAGAGATCTCAGGTTAGATGGCCACAAGCTTTAAGCCATTCTTTGGTGGGAAGAATGAGTTTTCGAGCCTTAATATCGAAAAGTCCAATTTTGAAATCAGCTTGGCAATGAAGATCTCCCGACTCAGAGAATATCTGTTGTCGAAGTTTTCCAACTTTACCTTCATAAGCAACCCCAAATGATTTGATCTCCATTTTTTGTCTTAACAGAATTTCTTTGAGAAATTGAATCTCAATACTCACAATCACTGGCCCTGTTTGAAGGGATTTTATGACATCAGATCCGTATCCACGATCGGTTATCATTTGCCAACGGGCTTCTTCAAAAACCTGTAAGTAATAAACATTATTCATATGATCTAAAGAATCTACGTGAGTTTCTAAAACTGTAAAAGGGTAGGAGTGAATAGACCATCTTGTGTCTGTAATCATTAAATTTCCTTTCAAAAAATATTTGTAATATCTAAGTTCATATCAGAAACTCAGATAATGTCTTTGGTCAAGTCAATGAAGACAAAGACTTATAGTGAATTCAAAAAAGGCGTATCAACTCAAAACATTGAGAATATCGCTTAATTCAAAAGAGTATCCCTTTTATCAGGAATAAAATTCTTGTTAAAGAAACACTTGATAAATAAACATAACTTTAACTTAACAAAAACTTATCATAAAAGACCTCTTTCATAGAGATCCACTTACGTACACAGGCATTCACCAGCATTGGCAACAACTAGCCATAAAGTAGTCGTTACTTTAATTTAGTGTGGTTGATTTTTTGTGTTATGTGAGTATTTAGGGATGAGGAAACGTGCTAATCCTGCTAATTATTAATGAAATTAATTCGTTACGATGATAAAAATAGACTAATAGTTTGCTCAAGATAGTGGGCTAGGGAAACCACAGAGTAAAGTAAACTCCCTTTATTTAAAATTTAAATAATTGAAGCTTATAACTTTCTGATTTAAGTATCTCTATAAACTCTAAGAATTTCGGAGCTCTATATTTGTCTTCTGAAGGCATTGTTTCTATATCAAATGAATCAATATGATTTTCTACGATATATGTGGTCATAAATTGTAACTCAGAACGGTAGACAATAGAGCCTCTATAATTATAGATCCACATGATATAACTCCTGGGAAGATTGTATTCTGTTAAACTCGTTCCCTCGGGAAGATTTTTTAAAAAATTATTTAGTTTATCATTTTTGAGAAGCTGCTTTAATTTCTCATAAAGTTCAATTTCTCTTTTGATACCCGTTATAGTTGAGCTGCTTCGAAGATTGCGCTCATTAACATTACTGGTGCTTATAAATGATTTCAATGCTCTATTTAAAAGTAACTCATCTATAATTTCTAAAAGATCTTTCTTGTCTAAACATTTTTCTTTAATCGCTTTAAATAGTTTCTGAATAATATAAAATTCACTTGACTCTTCCGTAAATCCAAATTCATTTTTAATAGTATCTTCTACTAAATTTGAGTTTATTCCTTCATGAAATTGAGATAGTATTTTTTTAAAGTTTTGGAAAATACTGTCTTCAAGAATTGCTTTTTCAAATCTAGTTTTTGAAGGTCCTGAAAAAAATTTATCATTTAGCTTTGATAATTCAATAACAAAGGTTCGTATAAAAAATATATTTTTATTTTTACTTTCAAACCTATCTATATGGTGTCTAATATTTGTGTTTGTAATATTTTTATAAAAACGAGGAAATACCTCTAAATAATTATAAAATGCACTTTGCGAATAACCTGCAGACTTTATTAAAGATTTTTCATATAAATCTTTATAAAGATAACGATGCTCTATTTTTTTTGTCTTTTCAAAATATTGGTCACACTCGATTTTGATAATAGGATCATCTATTATTCTCAGAAAGATTTCTAATCTGAGATCAAAGTTAATATGCTCACTATTTAAAAGCTGATCAAAAAGATTTTCGAGTAAATAAGGATAGGGATTATAATTTTTTAAAGATTCTGCCAGTGTTCCTTTTTGTGATAAAAATTCTTGTATACAGTCTTTTTCTCTTATCTTTGCAAAAAGCAAATAATCATTATATTCCTTTTCATATACGTACTTTGGATCCAAATTTAGATTATTAAAATGCCCATTATTTTCTTGGTACGCATTGAATAATTTTTCAATTGTTTCTAAATCAGATATTTCAGACATTTTTTTTAGTTCTTTATTTTCTCTTCGTTCACTGACTTTTTTTTGAAAAGATTTGATCTTCTCTTTAAAGTTTATCCTTTTAGTATCAAGATTTTCTGTTTTATTCAGACTATTCATAATTTGCGTATAAATCTTAATATTCCTACCTTCATGATCATTTTCAAAATAATCCAAAACAATTGCGTTATCTTCTTCCAGAGCTTTCTTGTTTAGATCACTAAAATCAAACATTAAATAATATAAAGTATCTGCATTATTATCTGTATCAAATTTTGCAGTCCGTATTTGATTTAGATAACGTTTAATTAATGGTAAATGCGGAATGTATTTCATTACATTAAGTCCATTTTCACCTTGTTCTTGTAAAAATTGTGCAACAAACCCATTACGACGAAGATCTCTTAATTCCCGATAAAGTCCGATTTCAGTTTTGATCTGGTTATCAGAAACGTTTTCACTCTGACTAAACTTTCCTTCATTTTCTATAAATATTTGGAGTATTTCTAAAGCTCTTGCTTTAGCAGATGCTATTTTTTGTAAGTTTTGTTTATGTTCCTCAAGTTTTCTACTGTAATCAATCATAAATTCGCGGGCATTCATTTCTATACTCACGGCCTTGTTTAGAAAAGAGACCAAACTTCCCGTTCCACGATGTAAAGTAAACTCTTCCCACTCATTGTTTTCTGATAACGTATCACTAACAGTCATTGCCTCAGCAGTGGCCTCGGCAAGCATTCGCATGGAGTAAAAAGAAAGACGTACCAGATCAACATTAAATTTACCAGGAAATTGCCTGAGAATGCGGCCCATTATTCCTTGAAAGAACACCTTAGGATTAGAGGTTGTTGTGGGTGGAGCAAAGTCAACACATAAACCTAAACGAGGCCGATTAAATCCTTCATTTAACATAGCAACCGTAATGAGAAAATCAATTTCACCTTTATCAAAGGCTTCCAATGTTGCTTGGTGATCTACATCTGAAATATACAAGCCAAATCGATAAGGGACTCCTGTTTCTACTAAGAATTTATGATATCTTATTGCTGCATCTCGATCAGCCATACGGATAAATCCACCATTTTCTTTATGTTTCTCAAGAAAAGGCATCACATATTTAGTCAGGGATGGATAGTAGGCTTGATTGATCACAAATCTATTAGATGTTTTAGATGGTACAAGCAGATCATGATTTCCCGAAGGCTTGATATTGAAATAATGGATCTCATCCAAATTCAAAATTTCCCCATTTTTAGCGGCAGCATTCGCTTGTTGAGTTAAAATATCTTCTTTTTCCCACGAATATTTTTTTGAAAAATGGGTATAAAAAAAATTTTCAGGATCAAATAATTCATAAAAAGCTTTATTATCGTTAATAGGTGTGGCGGTAAATCCCATTAAACGGTTGTCTTTATTTTTAACAAACGGTTTTAAATATTTTAAAATTTCAGACCCACCGGCATGTTGAGCTTCATCAAAAGCAATGTCCGTTGGGATAAAAGCAATGGATTTTCTTTTTTGGGTCCAACTGTCTAAAGTGATAAAAAGAATCTGAGTATCAGAGTTTAATTGATCTAATGTATCCATTTCAGCGGTTTTCACCACTGATGAAAACTGTGGATAACGTTCTTTGAATTCTAAAGAATGTTCTTCAATAACTTTAGCCCTTTCGGTAATCACTAAAATTTTCCGATTGGGATTTTGGCTTAAAATATAATCTAAAGTCCAATGCATAATGGCTGTTTTACTGAGAGCTGTAGGACCTACAGTCATTAAAATATTTTCATCGCTTTGAGTTAAAAATTTTACCATGTTTTGAATGGCTTGAATTTGACCTTCCTTCCAGATCATGGGTGCTTGACCATGTTCTGCACGGCATGCCAAGGATTCAGCTGTAGTACAATAGGGATTCAGTTCAGTGCTACGTGTGAAGTTACGCAATAACTTAGATATTTCAAAAATACTTTCTGTATTTTTTAACTTTAACGTATGCACGTTACTTTCCACAGAAATAGACGAACGCCTAAAATCTCCCCGGATAATATGAAAAGTATGTCCGTGGATGTTGTCCCAAGTAAGTTGGTTTTCTTCTATACGAGGTATGTATTGGAAAAAAGCCGATGGACCCAGAGTGGACCAGATCTGGGTGAAGGTATTTGACCATGCTTCTAAAGTATCGGGTTTAAGCGGATGTATTAGATTGTTGTTAATTTCTAATAATGTTTGCGAAGAACTGTGAAAATTGGTGGGTAATTCGCTAGGTAAGAGTTCGCCATGGGCATCAAATGATATGCAAACAAGGATCGCTATAGATGTCTGCAAAACACTGTAGAGAAAATTTAAAAATACTTTATTATCATTCATTTAGACTTTTCCCTTTATATTATTTTCAGATATTATAGAAATAAATATTATTTTTCAATATTTATTTTGAAAAAGTCGATTTAAAATCAAAATTATTTAATCATAACAAATATATAACGATAGATGTTAAATAACTAAGATTTAAAAAGTACGTACAGAAGAAGTGGTGGAGGTATTTTTAATAAAATTTAATTCAGTGTTTTTAGTTATTTAGCCTGTTGCGTGCCTCGTTGGGCCTCATATTAATATTAAATTTTAGGGTTCACCAGACTTTTGAATTTGAATATTCTTACCCAGTTGATCTTTTTGGGTAAGAATATTAGAATTTTCCTATGGCAATAAATAAGGATCTCAATAAACTTCTAAAACGGCCCTCCTTTACAAGCAAGGAAGCTAAGGCTCTTGGTATCAAAGCCAACAGTCTGGCTTATTATGCGAAGACAGGGGCCATAGAGCGGGTTTCTCACGGGGTTTATAGAAACCCCAAGGTTGAAAGTTCCGCACCGTTTGAATGGCAAGACCTACTTGAAATGGCCAACAGCATCCCCGATGGAACCATCTGCCTTATTTCCGCACTTTCTTACTATGGACTTACACAAGAAATTCAAAGGCAATACTGGATCGCCGTTCCTCATGAAGGCGGACTTATAAAAAGACCTAAAACAAAAATCATCCGCACCCGCAATTTTAAACTGGGCCGGGTTCGGCTCAAGCTCGGCGAATATAAGACCTACATTTTTGATAAAGAAAGATGCGTGGTGGATGCCTTTAAAAAACTATCAAAAGAATCCGCCATGTATTCCCTAAAATCTTACCTAAAAAGAACAGATGAACATAAGCCCGATCTATCTAAGCTCGCTTGTTATGCGAAAGAACTACGGGTCGACATCGTTCCATATATAGAGGCACTGACATGAACCAAATCAACTCCAAAGCTATTGAGGATTCCACCAAAGAAAAAGTAAAAAACATCGCGCAAAAACAGAACCGAACTTTTAATGATGTTTGGCAAGAAGTGGTCCTTGAGAGGTGGCTCGCTCGGCTCGCAATTTCACCGTATAGGAAAAACTTTATTTTCAAAGGAGCAATGTGCTTGCTCCGCTATATTGAACTACAAAGGGAAACACGTGATCTCGATTTTTTAATTAAAGACCTGACCGCATCTATTGACGATGTAAGAAAATATTTGAGTGAAGTATCGGCTCTGACATTGGCTGATGGTTTTATTTTTGAAAATTTAGATGTGGGGCCATTACCCCATGTCCATATGAAATATCCAGGTTATCAAGTATCGGTCATTGGAAAATTAGGAAACACAAAAACCAAAGTCTTTATTGATGTTGGTGTCGGCGATTCTGTGAAGCCAACCGAAATCACAATGAAACTTTTAGGAACAGAAAAAGCTCCATTATTTGAAAAAGAAATTCATCTATGGGCCTATCCAGTTGAAAGCATCTTTGCTGAAAAATTAGAAACTGCCGTGGCACGGTCCGATCGAAATAGTCGCATGAAAGATTATCACGATCTTTTATTATTAGTCCGTGGCGATGTGGTCGACAAAAAAGTGGTAAAGACAGCAATCAAGGCCACATTCACAAACCGGGGAACCAGCATTCAAAAATTATCTATTCCAAAAGACCAAATTAAAAACATCCAACGGTATTGGAGCATATATTTAAAGGCTATCGACCCTGTAGTTCAAAAAGACTTGGATACTGACATTCAAACAGTGATGAATGAAATCAATCTCTATCTCGACGAGCATAATTTAATCGGAGCTAACTCATACCAAGCCTGATTTTAGAAACTATTTTACCAGACAACGTCTTGGAAGAACGAGAAAAGCAGACCCACAAATGGTGCAAAAAAGGGCTATCACTAAAAAAGATTAAATATTAACAATAATTTATAGAAGAAATGGTGGAGGAGCCGGGAATTGAATCTTATTAGGGATATATGGATACTTCTGATTCTTCGTGAAATATTTTGGAGATTTTTAAAGTTTTTGTATTTCCGAAATCACCTTAAAATCCTTAAAACTGCACTGACAAAACGACTTACAAAGCCATTTGATTAGCTTTTACTACAAAGCAGATGGGAGACATTTCTTCAACGAAGATTGAAGTCAGACAAGCTGGAAAGAAATCTTAAAAGATCGATAAATCCAAATGCAGCAGGATTTAGGTAACTTATTGAATTTAATCTAAAATAGAATTGATTTATTCTTATTCTAAGATACGTCAATCCTCTTTCACATAAGATCAAAAGATAAACCGATATCCATTTTATGGATTTCATTTCTCTTTATTCTAAAGATTTATTTGCAGCATTATGGGGGACTGTTTTTCTGCTATGGCCTTTTAAAGAGAAGTTTTTTCTTTTATCTATTGTGGCTGCACATGTGTTTTTGATCAGTTTTCTAAATCCTCATCCTTTAATTATTTTGATTTTTCTGACTTTGGGGTACGGTAAGTCTTTGAAGTATGTCAAAACCCTATAATCTTATACTCTAAATGTATGCTTAAAATTTATAATACCTACAGCCGTTCCTTAGAAATTTTTCAATCCATAAAACCTGATCAAGTAGGATTTTATGCTTGTGGTCCAACCGTTTACGATGAAGCCCATATTGGTAATTTTCGAACCTATATTTCTCAAGATCTTTTTCGAAGAGTTCTCGAGCATTTAGGTTATGTTGTGACTCATGTTGTTAATATTACAGATGTTGGACACCTCACTGATGATGAAGATCAGGGTGAAGATAAAATGGAGAAAGGTGCGCGAAGATTAGGTAAATCAGTTTGGGAAGTGTCAAAGGAGTATTTAGATATTTTCCAAAAAGATTGGCGGAGTTTAGATCTTTTAGAACCTACAGTTTGGTGTAAAGCAACAGATTACATTCAGGAACAAATAGAAGTCATTCAGGCAATAGAATCTAAAGGTTGGTCTTACCAAACAAAAGATGGAATTTATTTTGATACACAGAAATGCCCGGATTATGGCATTATGTCAGGACTTAAGATCAAAGATATTCTTGCAGGAGCAAGAGTTGATATGGGAGAGAAAAGAAGTTCCACTGATTTTGCTTTATGGAAATTTAGCCCTGAGTCTCCTAAAAGACAGATGGAATGGCCTAGTCCTTGGGGAGTTGGATTTCCCGGATGGCATATTGAATGCACGGCAATGTCTTCAAAATATTTAGGACACTATTTTGATTTGCATGGTGGAGGACAAGATCATATTCCCATTCATCACACCAATGAAATTGCTCAGAGTCAGGGAGCATTTGGAACATCTTTAGCAAAGTATTGGATACACACTTGTTTCTTAAATCTTAAAAATGAAAAAATGTCTAAATCTTTAGGTAACTTTGTAACCTTAAGAACCATCAAGGATAAAGGATTTACGGCTCAAGAGTTTAAATGGTTCTGTCTACAGGCCCATTATCGAAAAGAACTTATTTTTTCATGGGAGAGCTTAAAATCATCTCAGATCAGTTTACAAAGACTCAAACCTTTTATGGGACAAGATTTAAAAGAATACCCAAAAGATGATCCTGATTTAAAAGAGTTTATGCAGCACTTATGTGAAGATTTTCATACACCTAAAGCATTAGCTGTTCTTTGGAAAGTCATAGATAAACCCAATGCTCAAATCTGTATTCCCGCAATGTTAAAGATATTAGGAATCACACAGAAGACTTCTCATTCTCAGAAAGTCATTGAGATGTCTTCAGAGATTAAGGAACAGTGCCGGTTAAGATTAGAAGCTAAATTACACAAAAACTGGAAAGAATCAGATCGTTTGAGAGATGATTTGATGTCACAAGGTTATGAAGTTTCTGATACAACTTTTCCTCATTTTATCTTGAAGAAAGAAGGGACTATTGTTTGGTCAACTGAAGGGTATGACCAGTCTTCATCTTAGCTCTCAGATAGTCTTCATTATCAGGATTCATATAAGTTCCCGTAGGGATGATCTCTACAACATCGATTCCCCAGTCTAAGAGCTGTTTGTGTTTTTCTGGGTTATTAGTCAGAAGTCTAATTCTAGGTTTATCTAAAGCTAAAAGCATTTCAGCAGCACTTTGATAACTTCTGGAGTCAATAGGAAGATGTAAAGCCTTGTTGGCACTGAATGTATCGAGACCTTCATTAATTTGTAAGGAGTAGGCATCAATTTTATTATAACGGCCTATTCCTCTTCCTTCTTGCTTTAAGTAAAGAAGGATTCCTCCTTCTTCAGAACATCTCCAAAGACCTTCTTGAAGTTGAGCTCCGCAGTCACAGCGAGAAGACATAAAGGTATCTCCTGTGAAACATTCAGAGTGTAATCTGACTAAAGGGATTTGAGAGGTTTCCCAGGGTCCTAAGCCTAAGGCAACATGCTCTAAGGAATCACATAATCCATGAAATGTGATAAACTGAGCTTTAAGCTTACCGTTTAGAATAGGAATTGTGACTTGGTTACGGATATGTGTCATAGAGTTCGATATATTTCTCAGATTGATTTAGACTATAATATAATTTTGTGAAAATTCTATTCTATTTTTTACTTATGGTTCGGCTTTATGCGCATCCTGTGTTGATGGATGTGCAAGATTTCCCTAAACTCATCAATACATATCGAAAAGATATTGTTGCCATTAATGGACAAAACTATAAATCTATTCCTATCCAAATTGAAGAGGTGGAATCAGGGTCTCTTGTTTTTCGTAGTCCACAAATCAAGTTAAAAGGGAGAGCATCTTTCACTCCACCAGAGAAAGGGGATCCCTTTAAAGGTAAAATCAAAGGTAAATTAGGGGATTTGAATTATTCCATTCACCGATTCATTGTAGATGATGAGGATTTTTCGACTTGCGATAATAAATGTCAACAAAATCAACAGAAACTTAAAGAAAAATGCCCTTTACTGTACTCTGTTAAGCTAAAATTCTCTCAAAAGTCTATTTTTATTGGAAAATGTCCTTCTTTTAAGAAAAAATTCAAACAATTCTCCTTAAAAACGCCTATTAAATCCAAGAAGTTCAAATGGAAAGATTATTCTTATGAATTTTCTGGTGAAAATAATATTCTATTAAATAATCTGAAGATGAAATCTCATGATATCTTTAAAAATGGTCAAATTAATGGAAAACTGCTCTCAAAGTTTTTGTTTACTTCAGAATTTACCCATGAAAACTTTCAGACTCCTATTACCGGGGTAACTTCTGGGCCTGTGGGAACCGGTGTAGAATTTGCGCTTTCTTTAAATCTTTTAGGAATGAAAATCAGTGATCAGATTTGTTGTGATCTGACTGTATACGATAATGCTCTTTATTTCCCAATAGTTATCGACTTTCCTTTTGAAGGAAAGTCTTTTCAAAAAGGCAGCGGTGTTCTTTATGGGTTTAATTATGGAGATAACCGCTCCCGTTATAAATTTGATCTTCCCAGATGGTCTAAAGATAAACCTAGAAAATCAGGTTCTATTGTTTGGAGTAAAGATAATGACAGAGTCTTTATGGGCTTTAGGCCTTTAAAGGGAACCACTGGCATAGCTCCCTTTAAAATGGAACCCAATGATTGGGAAAAATTAGGATATTCCTCTCCAAATTCCGATTTTGGACTCTTCTATGATGTGACCCAGATGGATAAAGCCTTACATGTTTTCAGTGTTTGGATTTATACAGGTAAGTCTCAAGATGAAAATAAACTCAAAGAATACGTCAAAAACGGCATCGAATATCAAACAATAAATCTCAGTAAATAGTTTAACTCCTCTTTTTTGAAGATTTCATGCAAAACCTGCCTTTAAAAGAATGCTATAGAATTAAGTGTTTACAGAAGTTGCTAAGGTATTTCGTCAAAATAACCCCTAGTGAGATTAAATCTTAAATTTAAAGTCCGAAAAGCAAGTATGGAAAGAATCTGGTATTATTACGTTCAGAAAAAGCAAATGGGTCCAGTCACCCAAGCAGAGCTTGAAGTGTTTATTTCTCAAGGGGATATCAAACAAACAGATCTTGTTTTTCGTGAAGGTATGGAAAATTGGAAATCTTTAAAAGATGTTCCTGAATTAGCTGTAGATGTTAAACCACCTCTTCCTCTACCTATTAAAAAACCTGAAGTTTCTAAAGTAACTCCATTTGTAGAAGAAACTTCAGAAAAAAGAATTTCTGGATTAAGAGCAAGTATTAAAGAAACAGTTGTTGTCCATAATAATAAGAAAATATTTTCTTGTGTGCTTTCTAATATTTCTTTAAATGGAGTCTTTTTGAAAACAGAAGAAAAAGGTCTTCAACTCAATGAATCTATTCATATCGCTATTAAACAAACTCAAGGCCTTGGTAAGCCTATGGTTCTTAAAGGTAAAGTTGTGAGAGTTGAGAAAGATGCTACGGGCTATGGGATTGAACTTAAAGGTGTGACAGCAGAAGCAGTTCAAAAGATTTCAGAGTATCTTCGAGATCAAGTTGGGTTATTGAGACAGAAAAAAGCTTAAATCAATCAATTAAATAAGGCATGATTCCTTAAATTTTTATTTTATCGCTATAATAGGTCATAAATTCTGATGTTAAGTTAATGATACTATCCAGTGAGTCAAAATGTATAGTTATGTAACAGAAATTGGGAAGAAGAAGTATTCTGTGTAAGCTTTTAATAAATACGGGAGCGAAAACTTCGAAGGTTACTTTGTCTATATACTTCCGTAAAGAAGGTTCTAGAAAGTTTTCGTAAAGGTTTAAATTAGAAATGGCAACATAATTCATAAACTTAGATCGCACATTCTGCTTAAGGTCTGGAGGAGTGAACAATATATCAGTTCTATAAAAAAGATATGCTGTGATATCAGCTACTCTTTGTATAGATTCAGTTGTTATATCTAAAGAATCAATAAAGGATGAAATCTTAGTAAGATCCTCATAATAAGCTGTAGCTAATTTAAAGTCATAGAGAGGTTTAGGTGGTTTAGAAGTGATAGGGGGATAGTTCTCTCCCAGAGTATGAGTAGGGTATCTATTCATATCGTTTTTAACAAGCTCTAGTATTCTCTTAACAGATAATAGATCTAAATTTCTTTTTAAATATTTAGAATAGCTTCCAGAATGATTGAAAAAATTTATAAAATTTCGTAAGAGTTTTAGAGTGATTAAATCTTCTTCATCTTTATCAGAATAATTATAATGTATGATGTTAAAATAATTATTAAATTGACTCAAAACTTTTGAATACAAATGTTGATTTTCAGGTAAACAGAGATCTGTTTCAGTCATAAGTTTAAATAGATAAGAAACAACTTTCATAGAGTGGCGGTATTCAGATGGAACAATCATAAGTTCTATTAATTTTATGACATGCCCTTCTGTTACTTTAAATAAAGAAAAATTATTAAAATCTGCTTTAGGTATTTTAAGTAAGCCTCTTTGAATTCCATTTTGTAATTGGTATTTTTGATGAATACATTGATAAATCAAGAAATAATCGTCATGAGTTTTATATACTTTATAGAGTAAGTATTTGCTTAATTCTTTTGTGATATTAAAAGCGCTATTTTGTTCTAAACTTAATAATAAAAACCATCTCAGGCTAGATTGTGTTTCTTTAGGAAGAGAATCTATATATTTTATAATCAGCTGATAGCTTTCTTGGTTTGAGATGGCTGTTACGTTTGTCTGAGTGGTAAAATCAATGATTTTATGAAATACGTGCTCTGAATTATAAAGATCAGAGGGTCCCGAGTATTTGCTTTGTAAACCATCTAAACTTTCTAAAAATAAAACAGTATCTTGAAGGGTTATCTGAGCTATAGGTTGTGGGTGACTAAGGGGGAGAAATTTTACTGTTTCGTCTATAAATTTATCTAGAGAAAATGTTTGATGAAGACCTAGAAAAATATCAATATTTCTTCTTATCCATTCAGATGAATGTTCTTTGGTTATTAAAGAAACGCCTGGTTGAGCGTCTTTTTGAAGTTTTTGGGAGTAACAGAGTAATAAAAATAGAATGTTGTTTTCCTCTTTCCCATAATATTGTTCTGTATATTTTTTGATTTGGTATTCCCAGCCAGTAGGATCTTTTAATACGCTAGATATTTTGTGATAACGGTAGGGTTTTCCAATGCCACTCTTTAAGAAAGCTAACAACTCATTGAGAGTCATTGTTTCTATTTTGCCTTTTAAAATTAAGCTTTTATCTGATAATCTATTCTCTAAGAAAAATAAAATGATCAGTTTCTTATCTTGAGAGTTAAGATTAATGTACTCTCTGTATTCTTCTGGGTTTATCGTGTATTTATAAAAATTTATATCAAACACGAGGTCATCTTCCATGATAAACTTGAGTAGGGTATCTAATGAAATTTCAATATCAGTACTTTTAAAATAGTTTTTTATTTTTAATATAAAGCGGAATAAATTCAACTCAAAAGAGTCAAGATCTTCTGAAATTTCCTGTCTTGCCCATGCAGTTTGAGTTTCCCTACTAAAGCTAATTACTGGTTTGGTTATTCCTAATTTTTGAGTCAATTTCTCAATTTTTTCTTCTAATATTTGGGTAGATGTATCTAAAAAAATAAAAGATTGAGTCAGCTTTTCAAGAAGAATTTCAGATACATGGTATCTTTCATCCACACTAAAACTTTGATAATAGTCACCAAAGGCAGTGGCAGCATTATAGGAGTTAACTTTCTTTTCTAAGAAGGTTGAACCAGTCACGATCTCTAAAATGAGATTCATGACAGGTTCAAGTTGAGTGAAGGGCTTGGTTCTTATGGCTTTTATCAGTTCTTTAATTTGATTACTACTGATATTATAAACTGTTGTTTCGGCGGGTAGTATTTCAATTTCTGGAGATGGGGAATTTGCTAAGGCTTGCGGAAAGAATAATGCTAAAACATTTGTAATAATGAAATAAAACACAATAAACCTTTTTTTGGTCTTATTCGAAAATCTTATCAAAATCAATATAAATATTTAAAAACAGAATAATATGTGCGTTAATATATTAAATATACTAAGATTTTTTATTTTTCTTCTGTTTCTTTTTAGAATCTAAAGAGATCACTTTATCCTGAGATGAAAGCTCTGCTTTCTGTAAAGCTTCAATTTCAGTTCTCATTTCTTTTTCAATCTCTTCTGCAAGGCGCATAGCAAGGTTAGGTTGAATGCTAATGATACGCTCTAAGGATTGAACTTTAATATCCACAATAAGCCTTTGGAAGAGTTCAAAGGCCTCTTTCTTGTACTCTTGAAGAGGATCTTTCTGGCCATAGCCTCTCAGGCCAATTCCATCTTTA
The DNA here is from genome assembly GCA_947457515.1 of Silvanigrellaceae bacterium. GTDB lineage: Bacteria > Bdellovibrionota_B > Oligoflexia > Silvanigrellales > CANGWC01 > CANGWC01. The sequence goes on along the minus strand of CANGWC010000001.1, from coordinate 14,079 downwards.
ATATGATCGATGGTAAGAAGATGATCTTTCCAAAGAGAATCGATGGTTTGGAGCATGGTCCAACGCTCTAATTCCCGAAGGTTCTCTTTATCAAATTGAGCTTCTTTCTCTTCGTAACTTTGAATGAGTTTTTGGGAGAGGAGATCGAGAAGTTCTTTTTTAGCGAAGAGAGGTTGTTTTCTTTCTGCTTCAGTGAAAGGGATCACAAGATTAAATTTACGGAAAAGGTTTCTTTCTAATTCCGGGAAAGAAACGGAGATCACATCTTGAGAAGAGAAATGAGGAAGTGTGGATTCACAGAAAGTGAGAACAACGGTACCTAAAGTTTCTGCGAAAAGAAGTGTTTTAATATCAGCTTTTTCGAGGATGGCCATGCGTGTTTCATAAATGGCTTTACGTTGTTTATTGAGGACATCATCATATTCTAGAAGATGCTTTCTCAGATCGTAATTAAAGCCTTCTACTCGTTTCTGAACTTGGCCAATGACTTTAGTGAGGCTAGGATCGGTAATAGGCTCATCTCCTGCAAAACGCATTACAATCTGACTTGCTCTATTATTGAAACGTTTCATGAGTTCATCTTCCCAAGAAAGGTAGAATTTACTCTCTCCGGGGTCTCCTTGACGTCCAGATCTTCCTCGGAGTTGATTATCAATACGACGACTTTCGTGTCTTTCAGTACCAATGACATAGAGACCACCCAGTTCTACAACTCCAGGTCCTAAGATAATATCCGTTCCTCGTCCAGCCATATTGGTTGCAATGGTGACTTTGCCTTGTTGTCCAGCTTCAGCAATAATCGTAGCTTCTTTTTCATGTTGTTTAGCATTCAGAACAACATGGGGAACTTTCTTTTGATTGAGAAGAGTGCTGAGGAGTTCACTTTTCTCGATGGAGACAGTTCCTACCAGAACAGGTTGTCCTTTTTGGTAAGCAGCTAATATCTCATCAGCAACAGCTGAGAATTTAGAAGATTGTTTTGCAAAGAGAATATCATCATGATCCTTTCTGATCATGGATTTATTTGTAGGGATCACCACAACATCTAGGCCATAGATCTTATGAAATTCCACAGCTTCTGTATCTGCAGTTCCTGTCATTCCAGAAAGTTTTTGATACATTCTAAAATAGTTTTGGAGAGTTACCGTTGCAAGAGTTTGATTTTCTTTTTGGATAGAAACATTTTCTTTAGCTTCTAAAGCTTGATGAAGACCATCAGAGTAACGTCTTCCTTGCATGAGTCGGCCTGTAAATTCATCTACAATAATGATTTGGCCTTCTTGAATAATGTAATGATCATCTTTTTGAAAAAGAACTTGGGCTTTGAGAGCCTGATTCACAGCATGAACAAGATCAATGTTTTCAGGAGAATAGAGATTGCCTAATGCCAGTCTCTCTTCGACTTTTTGAGTTCCCACTTCAGAAAGAGAACATGCTCTTCCTTTTTCATCTACAGTGTAATCAATATCTCTTCTGAGGCCTCTTACGGCAGTATTAGCAATCAGATACTTATCTGAGGTTTGGTCTGTGGGACCACTGATAATTAAAGGAGTTCTTGCTTCATCAATAAGGATGGAATCCACTTCATCCACAATGGCAAAGAAGTGACCTCTTTGACAGAAATCTTGTTTACTGACTTTCATATTATCTCTGAGATAATCAAAGCCTAACTCATTATTTGTTCCATAAGTGATATCTGCTTGATAAGCACTTTTCCTTTCGGAATCCGATTGGCCTGTCATAACACAACCTAATGATAATCCAAGAAATTGATAAACACGTCCCATCTCTTCTGCTTGAATACGAGTAAGATATTCATTCACAGTCACAACATGAACGCCTTTACCCATCAAAGCGTTGAGATAAACAGGGGCAGTAGCCGTTAGAGTTTTACCCTCTCCTGTTTTCATTTCAGCGATTTTCCCTTGATGGAGAACGATTCCTCCTAAAAGCTGAACATCAAAATGACGTTTCTTCAAGATACGATCACTGGCTTCTCTGACCACAGCAAAAGCCTCAGGTAATAGCTTATCCAGTGGGCAGCCATTACCTAGCTGTTCCTTGAAATAAGGAGTTTTAGCTTGAAGATCTTCATTAGAGATCTGCCTTAAGGGATCTTGGAACTGATTGATTTGTTCAAGAATTGATTGAATACTCTTAAGTTCTCGTTCGTTTTTAGTTCCAAAAACTTTTTTAAATAGACCCATCATATTTTCGTTATCCTAGAATTTTTTGCCTGATGAAAGTTAAAAATAAACTCCGATACCTAATTACTACATGTAGGGGGAAGATGAATGTCTAACATTAAAACCTTAGTTCAAAAAGGTACAGATAAAATTATCTTAGATTTTCTTCCAGCGCCACTGGCAAAAGAAGAAGTTATCACAGCTCAACAATTACAGTACATGATGGATGCTATCACGAGAATGGGAAGTGATGTGATTCAACTCAGATCTGAAGTTGATTATCTCACAGAACAGAATATCCACTTACAGGAAATGTTTAAGAAATTAAAACTTGTGATGTCTGAGAAAAACTATCTCAATATTGATGATTTTGAACTAGCTTGTGATGTTTTATCATCTATTTATGATCAACCTGGGATGCCGGTTGTAAAGAAATATACGTCGTAAAAAAATTTGAGCTGCGGGCATGCTCAGGCTGCCGACAGCTCCGTCAAGCCTCAAGCGTGAGGAAGGTGGAAGATAACGCGGAAAAGATCGCACGATTGGAATTCAATAGGAGAGTTATCTTATAAAGAAAGGTCGAGATGAAGCTCTGAGCATGCTTATCTCGGTGTACCAAGGGTACTGACCATACATAGCACAAGTTTCAGTTTATGATCAATAGGCTTAGCTTATAATTTTTAAACTATTTTTATATCTTTTATTTACCTGGCCAGGCGTAAGCACCTAAACTAACTTCTTGAAGTGATTTTAGGATAATAGCAGTGATAGATTCATCATTCATATCGATCACTTTCGCTCTAGCAACTTGCTTGAGTCCATGAGTAGCAACATCTCCAAAGCCCATGATCCCAGAGGGTGGCATATAAAGATCAAATTCATCATTCACTTGAATGCTGGAAGCGTTTTTCCAGAGATAGATAAATTGATTTTTCCCTCCTAAATATCCAATACCTTCAGCAATAGCTTCCACCCGGGACTGGAATGTAAATGTATCCTCAATTTTATTTAAATTAATCGTTTTATAGATATTTTTATAAGGAATGATCTTATCTCCAGCGGAAATTCCCATAGGGCTAGACTCTGTATAAAGTTCTACAAGTTCAGGACCAACCTTAAGAACTCCTACAGTTCCTGTATATGACCAAAACTCTCCGGACTGTTCTGGTTCATAAAAAAGAGTTGAGGAAAGTTCATTTTTTCGAATCGTATGAAAAAGCTGTCCAGGTTTTAGATTAAGACGATAATCAAAAGTTGCAAATACACTATTAGATTGGGTATTCCCCCATTGTCCCAGTAAAGAGGTTGAAGGGGAAGAAGAAATTTCTCCCACGGTAAAAGGAGGATTTTTTGTAAGAAACCCAGGATTCTTAAGAAGCATCTGAGTTTCGGGAATAAAGTTCTCGAAAACAATGAAGTCATCAGATTCGGTAACTTCATGAGTAGGAATGATTTCTCCGTCTTTATCTAACCATTCAGGATTCACAGGCAAAGGCTTAAAAAGTTCTATAATATCATTATGCTGCAATCTTATAGGTTTGAATACACCAATTTCTTCACCTCTGACCACTGTAGCGATAGAGTGGGGGTCAAATTCTTTAATTGCTTCTGGATTTAAAGAAGATCCAGAAGCAATTTTTTGGGAATCAGACAGAGTTAAGGAAGAAGCATCTCCAGACATAGAAGCTGAACTTTCTACGATAATTTTTTGATGGGGGTAGATTTTATCGGGATTAGGAATCTTTGGTTTATTCTTTGTCCAAATTTTTCTCCAGCTTCTGGGATTATGTAAATATCTTTTAGAAATATCCCACAAGGTGTTACCTTTTTTAACTTCATATTCTGTTAATGTTTTTTGATCTAAAACTGTATTGAGATCAGGAGTTGTCTTTTGTTTTATAGAAACTTTTTTGGGCGTTGATACAGGTGTATTGAGTTCATTTGTAGAATTGTTATCTAGAGCTGTATTGATCTCGTTTCCATTTGTAATATTACCGGATAAGTTTTCTTCATTATCTAAGCTTTCAGAGTTATTCTCCAAATTAGGATTTTGAAGTTGTGAGTTTTGAGAAGCGTTTTCTATAGGTACAGAGTTTTGGATAGGAGCAGAATTTGTCATTTCCACATTACTTGTATTGAGATCACTTTCAGCATTTGCAGGTGATAAATTCGGTCCAGAATTAAATGCTGTTGTAGAAGACATTGAATTTAAAGATGAATTAGGTATAGGAGCTTTCTTTGTGGAAGCTGATTGAGGGGTTGAATCATCTAAGGGTGAAGTCTCAGAATTTACTTGAGAAGAAATACAAGACGAAAATAAAAAGAGTAGAATTAGCATTTGATCATATTGTATTTTAAAATAACAAACGATGTCGATACTCTTTCTTTTTTTCCTTTCACAATGCGCCCATGGTCTCAAAATAGATACCGAACCTACAGGTGCTGCTATCTATGTTTTAGACAACTCTGGGAAAAGAAAAAACCTTTTAGGTAAAACTCCCATTAACTTAACGACCATGCCTAAAAGCGATCAAATTCTCCTCTTAGAAACTCAAAAAGAAGGTTATATCTCTAAAGGTATTGTGATTCCTAAAATAGGAGATGCAAATATTAGCATTAACCTTTCTCTTCAAGAGATGAGTGGAGATTGGGTTAAAAATTCTTTAAAGACAGAATTTTCTGTGGCTTTAAATGAAAATATGCAAATGATCTTTAAGCTTCAAAAATTCATCACTCAAAAAGATGATGTTCAAGTTCTTAAACTTTATGAACAGATGAAAGACTCATATGAAAGAGTCAGTATTTTTCATTCTCTTATGGGAAACTTTTACTATTTAAAAAATGATAAAAAAAACGCATTAACTTTCTATCGAAAAGCTTTGCAATATGATCCATCTAATGAGGAAGCGGCTCAGATGATTCGCAGCATTTCTAAATGATAAGACTCGCTCTTATCATCGTTGCTTTTATAACAACTTTTAAAATTTATGCTTATGAAGTTTCCGCTGACATACCCCTTAGATTTTTTCTTTTGAAACCAGAACCCTCTAAAAAAACTCTTACAGTGTATTCCTTAGCGGGACTTAAAATTCATGCCCATAAGGCATTTGATCATCGTTTTCAATTAGGAGGAGCTTATGAAATTAACCTTGGTCAGCAACAGATCTTTGCTCAAGGAGCACAGTTAGAAGCAAAGTATTCTTTGTATGGAATCGCTCCTGTTTCTTTAGAGCATCCATCAAATATTCAAATTCAATGGGTACCTACTGTGCATATTTACGGTATCTCTACATTGTATTGGGGAACCTATGATCTCAGATCGATTATGGATACCACCAATCCACTGTATCGTAGACCAGGAAGTCGATTAACTTTAGAAGGGGAAATGTTAAGTTACTCTATAGGTTCAGGACTTAATTATCCTTGGGATAGTCATGGATGGATCAAAACAGAATTTCTCTTGGGATATGGAGCCATTAGTGGATTTGCTTTAGGATCTTTGACAACTGTTTCTTTAACTATTGGAGCGGGATACCAGCTTTAAACCATTCGATTAAAGCTTTCCCTTCTGGGGAATCATAAAAAATTTGCCAACGATCTTTAGGCATAGGATCAATCGTTCCCTGAAGATGCTGAAGAATAGGATCTTTTTTTAAAGATAAAGAAGACATACTAGTGACCCAAGATCCATGACAATTGCCACAATACTTGAAAAGAGTGAGACAGTGATTCCGAGGAGGAATATTTGAAGAACGATTACAAACTTCTTCCGCAGCATCTTGTTGCAATTCAGAGTCCCAAACCAGTGAAGAAGTTATGACGGAGGTCGGAGTACTTGATGGATTTTCTGCTTCTTTAGCTATTATGGGTGCTGGTGGTGTCGACGAGTTATCTGCTGGTGCAGGCGTGACTGTAGAGTTATCCACAGGAAAGGTTATTGGGTCGGCTTTCGAAATGGTATCGGGGGTAACAGGTGGAGCAGAGGGTATCTCTGTCATAGCAGGGGGAGTTTCCGTTGAAGTGAGTGAGGTGAATTCTGATTTTAAAGATTCAGGGGTCTCAATTTTTTGATGAGGCTCTTTTTGATGAGGAGTGTACAGTTTTATGACTTTTCCGCATGAGAAATTTAGAAATAGTAGGATAAATTCTAAAATCATAAACAGTTTAAGCCTTTTTAATGATATTGGATGCTTATTCTTATAAATTATAGAAATCTCTCTAAATTATCAGAAATATTAAAGTTATTTAGGCATGCCTATTTTAAACCAGTTAATCAGATCTTTCCCTTCGGGAGAATTATAAAAAGCTTGCCAGCGACCTCTAGGCATAGGATCAAGCGTGCCTTGAAGGTGTTGAAGAAGGGTAGTTTTTTTCAGAGATAAAGAAGGCATGCTTGTGACCCAAGATCCATGACAACTCCCACAGTATTTAAAAAGAGTGTAGCACTGATTTTGAGGAGGCACTGATGAAGAGTTATCACAGATATCTTGAGCTGTTTCTTGCTGAAAATCAGAATCCCATACAAAAGAGGTTGCAGGCGTAGTAGCTGTGGAGGTTACTGTAGAAGTCGTCGTAGTGATTGTTTGAACAGAAGATGTACTTCTCGCAATGGATTCAGTGGGGGTACCACAGGAAAATAGAAGAAAAAGTATTAAGAATTCAAGAATCATAAACGAACAAGTTATTCTATGATATCGGAATGATGAAACGTTAAGTAATAGAGATTTTTGAAATAGACTAAATATTTTTTAATCTATTGATTATGAAAGAGTTTTGGGAGATGAAATTATCTTTTTCTTTTTGGAAGAATATTTTTATGTGCTTTATATAAGTTTTCCATCAATATAATACGCGCAAGATCCGCAGCGATATATTTTAAAGGTTCGGTTTGTTCTTTAGCTTCAGCAAGTCTTGCAAATACAGATTTGATCTCAGAATATTCTAAACGAGTGATTAATTCAGATTCGCGAAGTTTATATGCAAAAGCATTCCAAAAAGATCTATAGTGTCTAATAGTCATATCTTTTTTAAATGGATAAATATCTGGACGATTGAGAATCTGTAAAGATCTCTCTATTCTTTCATGGCGTATCATACTCTCTTTATAAGAAGTACCCCTCTTTAGAAAGTCCATAAAAGTAGATTCCAAGTTTCTATCTGAAATCAAATTTTGAATATAATTTTCAATTTGAATATCAGATTTTCTGAGCAGATCAAGACCATAATTAGAATAAGAGCTATCTGCATACAGAGTGTGGCAAAATAGGCTTAATGCTATTGATATCATTATAGAATACATAGAGTTCCTTATGTTAAAGGATTCAACCTACGATATTTGAAATATGAGATCAACTTAAACATCTGAACTTTTAGGTATGATTTGGGATCAAAATACTTAACTAGAGTTTGAATGTTTTGAAAGTTGAGTCTCTGTATGGAAGATCATTTTTTAGATAAAATAAAGATTAAAAATATTACAACCAAAAAACTCTTGGTGAATGCTAGGATTATTGTATAACCTAGTATGTTATGGAATGTGAAGTCTGGATCGTTTGCGGATGTTTTTATCATGGTTTTTGTGGAAATATATCTCAGGTAACAGAAGAAGGATTAAATCTTTCATTAGGTATTTTAAAAACAGAAGATCAAGAAGGCTTAATTTCTTTTTTTAAAGATCTGCGTCCAGCACTGGTTCAAAGAATTGATCTTTGTATTCATTATCAAGAGCCTTTTTTCACTTATACTCTCACTTTACCTAAGGTAAGTTCATTATTAATCGGTGGGAGTGCTTTAAATCTTTTCTTTTATGGCCTAGAATTTTTTACGGATAAGGATAAAAATTTGTGGCAGCATATTATCAAAGAATACTCTTAGGGATCAGTGGTTTTTTAGTGATAAACCCTCAGGATCTTTATGGGAAAGAGAAATCTTCTCATAAACAAGTCACTTCATCGGAAGAGGAAACTCGTGATGGACAGAGTGAGAAATCTTCTTCACATGGAGATCAGAAAGAAAAAACTTCTCTCAAAAAAGAGGGTGAAGATAAAACATCTGAAGAAGCTTCAAATCAAAAATCTCTCAAAGAAGCTACAAGCGAGGAATCAACTGAGGAATCTGTAAAAGAAAGTGAAACAGGAAAACCTTTAGTATCCGATGTAACGGTGCCTTCTGACCCCTTTCCTCTGAATTGGTTTATTGTTGCTGGTTCTCTTTTACTCGTATTAATACTTGTACTTTTCCTGACTTAAAATTATGCATAGATGCATGCGATATAGAAATCTATTTTTAAGTATGACGTTATGTGCTTGTCAAACATTAGCCATTCAAGATCTTTCTCCTGAAGAAGGTCAAAAAAGAATTCAGTCCTATTATGAGGATCATCGATGGGAAGAGCTGATTCATGATATTGATGCTTATAAAACAAGGTATCCTTATGTAGCCTATTCTTCAGAAGCTAGGTTTCTTCAAGCAGATGCTTATTACCAATCTCAAAAATATGTAGAAGCGTTAGATTCTTACCAAGAATATATAAAACTGAGTCCTAAAAATCCCCGTGTTAAAGATGCGATCTTTCGTATTGCAGAGTGTTGGGAAAAACAGTCTTCTGAAGATAGCCATAGAGATCAATCTATCACTTTGATTGCTTTTGAAGCGTACGAGGCTTTTAAAGAAAGATATCCGCAAGATGCGTTGGCTCAGGAAGCTCAGAGAAGAATGAATAAACTTCAAGATAGGGTCTTGAATCATTATAATCAGATTTCAGAATTCTATTACGGTAAAAATAAAATTTATTCGTCTTTTATTTATGATGTTAAAATTTTAGAAAAAGGAAAGATAAATAAAGATATCTGGAAACAAGCACGAATGAGAGTCCGAAAGGCCTTAAAAACAATCCCAAATTGTAAAGATCATTATGTGTGTCCAGGGCAATCAGCCTTAGTAGACAAAGCAAAAGAGTTGCTTAAAACAAATTAAGCAGATTTTTTGAGATCTTGTTCAGGGACTTCATCCATAGGAAGATGAAGACTGATGGCAAGTTCAGTGTTTAAATTACGCCACTCGTCCATAACGTTTTTATATCTTCTAGGGTAGAGAATCTTCAGTTGAGCGAGTTGCCAAAATCCAGGGAAGAAATCTGTTTTTTCGATGCACCATAATGCAAAAATAGTCAGAGGTGTTACCCAAAGATGCATGATCAGCCACAAAAGAAATGGACGATCAAAAGAAGAAAAAGACTCTATAATAGTTACAACCACTCCAATGTATAGGAAGCTCCATAAGGGAAGAATATACAGTCCATGACCTATCTTAAAGGTAGAAACAACATCTCTATCTTTAGTGCTGGATTCTGCGAGTTTATGACAAAGCCAAAAAGGAAATACCCATATTGTAGCAATGGTATATCTAGAAATCAGTCCAAAAATTAAGTAGAACCAGGATTCTTGTACAAACTTTCTTAAAAAATGACCGCTTTTATCATTGATTTCTCCCCAGATCAGTTGTCTAGGCTCCAAGCGCATTGCTAAAAGCATATGTCTCATAATCTGTATTTTTTCAAGGAAGCCTGTTGTCTTATCTAAGATGGGTTTGTAATGAGAAATAGCTAGCTTAAACTCTCGAGCACTTCGGTGTTTCCTTCCATAGATCATTTCAAAAATAAATTGCCAGTTTCTTTTTTCTTCCCAAGTTTCGAAAGTCGCTAAATTATCATTTAATGCATTTTGAAGTGTTTCTGTAATTTCATGAACGGTAAAATCTACAGATGAAAGAGCAATAGGCTCACAGAAATGAATAGCAAGATCAGATCTGAATTCATCTTTTTCAAAATAGTCTATGGTGACAGGCTGAATCCAGAGTGTAAATTCAGGATCTGTTGCTTTATATAAAGTTTGAATCGCCATTCGAGCTAGACCTGTCTTGAGTTTATAGATCTTTGTGGTGTCATGACTCACACCCTCTGGAAAAATCAGAGGGCATCCGCCTGAGAGAATAACTTCTGCAACTTGCTGAAATGCTTCATTATTAGTATTACTAGATAATTGTTCGTCAGGAGAGGTTACAGCAGCTATTTTATTTGCAGTGACATCTTTTTTGATATCCTGAACTCTATAAACAGGTATTGCCTTGACCCAATTGAGAAAGACTTTCATGACGGGATTTTCCCATAATGTATGCTTTGAAAGAGGTCTTAAGGATTGTTCTGATACAGAATGCAGAACAACGGCATCTACGATACCGCTTGTATGATTTGCGGCCCAAATAGTAGACTTACCCATATGAGGTTTTCCAGAAATATAAATATTTCTAAAAAAAAGAGCGCTCAGTGCTTTTGCAACAAGCTGAGGAAGTGTGTGATGAGCCATAATGATTTATCGGAGATGATTCTTTAATTTGTATGGATTACCAAAATGTGTCAGAAAAAAGACGCAATGCTTATTATTCATTACCCACCTTTGAAATCATTCATTTCTCAATTTATGAAGTTTCTCAAATAGACATTCCATGGTTAAAACTTCTTTCAGACGAAGAAACGGAAAGATATTATCAGATTCAAAATTATCATCAGAAGTCAGAGTTTCTCTATTGCAGAGCTTTTTTAAGGTTAATGATTGCTCAAATTTTAAATTTAGAGAAACAAAGAATCAAAGATATTCTTATACATTACAGCCATTCTGGAAAACCTAAATTTCTCATAGACCAAAAGCAATTCCTTCCTTTCAGTGTCAGCCATCGATTGGGTTATGCAGCTATTGTCATAGCAGCTCATGTACTGTCTAAAGATCTTTTTATAGGAATTGATATTGAAAAAGAAAGTCCTTGGGGGAAAGAATATATTACTCAGTGGAGTCGAAGAGAAGCTTACATAAAAGCTTTTGAGAAGAAACCTCCTATGCCTTTTATTCCTAAAGAATTTGAGAAAGAGGGATATAAATACAGTTTTAGGGAGAAGAATATCGATGACTATTTTTTAACATGTCTTCTTCCTAAAAACGTCAACGTCTATTCTCGGCAAAGTCTTCCGCTCCTCTCTACTTTTAAGAATATGTTAGATTAGAAGGATGATGAATCAAAATGTTTATGAAAAAGCAAAGCTTGTCTTTCCAGAACATGCAAAACGGATAAGACTTTATCAATCTCGTTCTTACCTTTTATGGATAGGAAGTGTATCTAAAGGTATTCTTTTAGGAATCTTAGGTCCTGTTATTGTTTATTTAACACTCCGAGGTATTCAAGATCCTTTAATGCAGTGGGCTGCTAATGATGCTACTCAGTTTGCTTGGATTAATAAAGAAGCAGTTCAAATCGTGTATCTTTTCTTAACAAGGCTTATCATTGCTGGAGCAACCTTAGGGGGCGTAATAGGTCTATTTTCAGCCTATTCGAGACGACATGAAATGAATCGTCTTGGAGAGGAGCTTGAAATGAAAGTGATCAGTGCCATGAGTCTTATGGAATTAGCTAAATGGGATGGTAATGCAAAAATAGACTCTAAAACTCTTGTATTTCCTTCACCTAAGCAAGATCGTCTCAACATAGCTGCGCACCAAAGTTTCGTAAAAGGGTAATAAAAGTAAGTACCCATCAATTCGATCTAGGATTCCGCCATGTCCAGGGATCAAAGATCCACTATCTTTCACATGAAGACTTCTTTTAAATCCACTTTCTAAAAGATCGCCCATTTGACACATTAAGGTCATGGCAGGAACATACATCCAAGGGATAGAGAATCCAGTTACCTGAGAAAGAACATAACAGAGAATCAATGAGCCTATGAAACCTCCTAGAGAGCCTTCTAGAGTTTTATGGGGCGAGATAAAAGGAACAATGAGATAAGGCTCATAAGACTTTATGAATCGAGAGATGATTCGACTTAAATGACCAAAGAGATACCCTCCTGTATCACTTCCGATTCCAACAGCTAAACAAAGATAAATATGAAAAACATGGTCTTCTCTTAAATATAATAAAATCGTCAGGGGTTGCGTGATAAAAGCCTGGGATAAAACCCCAAAAGCCACATATTTTATCCAGGTTTTAGGATCTCTACGATTGAGAAATCCTGTGAGGATAACTGTGATTTCAGCAACAGTGAAAGTGGATAGAAAGACACCTAAAAATGAAACAAGAGAAGGGAGAATCGCTTTTTTAGATAAAGGAACCGTTGTGGGAGAAATAGGACTTCCTAAAGTTTGAGTTTTATCTAAAGGAACGGGTTTGGTTTTGGAAATAAGAATAGAAAAGAACTCTCCTAAACTTAAAAGGAGGATCCCTGTCCATAGAACTTTAAAAATCATTAAAGAATACTCGTTAGGAAAAAGCCCTAAACCAACAAGCCCTAAAAAAACAATACTGGATAAAATACGTAGGATAAAATTTTTCATATTTGCATCAATTGGTTCACAACTTCCTTAATCAGGGGTTCAGGATCTTCCATTCTTTTTTCTAAGATAGTTCTTAAAAAAGGAGAATGAATAGAATACAGATGATACAAAGCATTTCTCACAAGCCCGGGATAAGTCGCCCTTAAAAGAGGAGATCCGTGAAACCATGTTTTAAAATCTTGCTGATTCATCATGGCAATATCTTCTACTTTCAGATCCGGATCAAGATTTAAGTGATTAAACTTTGAATAGATATGTGAAGATGTAACTTGATTATAAGGACAAACATTTTGACAGATATCACATCCAAAGAATGTTTCTTTATAATGAGGAAGATATTCATTAGGAACAATGCCTTTATATTCAATGGTGAGATATGAAAGGCATTTACGAGCATCTAAAGTAAAAGCTTCAGGGAATGCATTTGTAGGACAAGCATCTAAACAACGAGTGCACGATCCACAACCACTCCAGGAATGAGGTTGAGAAGGTGTCCCTAAAGAAGAAGCAGGTATAGAAAGGAAAAGGGTTCCAATCAAAAAAAATGATCCTCTTCCGGGTTTAATTAATAAAGTATTCTTACCAAAGAAGCCTAGCCCGGCTAATTGAGCCGTTGCTCTCTCAAGAAAAGGTGCCGAATCTGCAATAGGTCTAAATTGTAAATCAGGAAAATCTAAGGAAAGATCTCTTCCTAAGTTACGTAAAGATTTTCGAATTAGAGAATGATAATCCTGATAATGAGCATATTTTCCTATTTTTTCTAAGACAGGAGATTTTAAAGATTCTTGATTTCGTCTCATGCCTTGAGCATAAGGAAACAAAACAATTAAAGCAGATTTTGCACTTTCTAAAATGGTTTCAGCTTTATCTCTAGGATGTTTCTCCATATAAGACATAGAGCCATGATAGTTTTTGCTGAGCCAAGTTTTTAGAGATTCTACATGGGGAATTAAAGATTCTGATTTAAGATCTAAAAGACTAAAATGTTTAAAATCATGGGATTCTAGCATTTCTTGATATTTAGAACTCAATTCGTACATGGTCACTCTGTAGCTCTTTAGAAATTAGCTGCCTTAGCTGGGATATCACTACTCAACAAAAGGATCAAAAACTGGTACATCACAGTCTAGAAAATCTCTCACATTTCTGATAACCACCGTGAGTTCATGTGCGGATGCAGTGGTACCAATAAGTATGTCTGCCATACTGCGTGTCATGCCGGTTTTTCTAAATCGTCCTCTCCATCATTTTTCATAAAAAGTAGTTTCATCAAAGGGAGTTGGACGATCAAAACGTTCAATATCTGGAAGTTCTGCTTCAGAATCTTTAATGGCTAAAAAATCATCAATAATTTCAGCTATACTACCGACATTGAGCAGGGTCTATCCGGTATTTATAGAATACAAAGATTGGACTCCTTTTCCAAAGAAAGAAAGTATTTTAAGTCTGATCTCAGTTAGACCTAACCATACGTATTCAATAGAATTATTAGTTTCAACAGTAATTCTTTT